>JBEKVA010000005.1:0-5882 GCA_049514475.1 Spirochaetia bacterium | reverse complement strand
CTGGGGCTCGCCATCGTGCAGCGCATCGTCTTCGACCACAACGGCAACGTGTGGGCGGAGAGCGATGGCAGCAGCGGCACGACCTTCTTCATCGACCTTCCCACCGTGAGCCCGGGGAGCGTGCCGGCATGAGCACGATCCTCGTCATCGACGACGAGCCGGGCATCCGCTCCATCATGCGCGACGTTCTGCAGGACGAGGGCTACACGGTGCTCGCCGCCGAGGACGGCATCCAGGGCATGGCGGAGCTGGCGGCGCACAGCGTGGACCTGGTGTTCCTCGACGTGTGGCTGCCCAACCGCGGCGGCATGGACATACTGAAGGACATCCGCGAGCAGTTCCCCGACGTGGAAGTGATCATGATCTCGGGGCATGCGAACATCGCCCTCGCCGTGCAGGCCACCAAGATGGGCGCCTTCGATTTCCTGGAAAAGCCGCTTTCCCTTGACCGCACGGTGACGGTGGCCCGCAACGCCATTGCGCTGGAGGACCTGCGCAGGGAGAACCGCACCCTGAAGAACAGCATCTTCATGGACGACAGGATGGTGGGCTCCAGCCCCGGGATGACGGCGGTGCGGGAGCTCATCGCCCAGGCGGCAGCCAGCGACTCGCGCATCCTGATCCTGGGGGAGAACGGCACGGGAAAGGAGCTGGTGGCGCGGGAGATCCACGCGCGGAGCGCCCGGGAGGCCGGCCCCTTCGTGGAGCTGAACTGCGCCGCCATCCCCGAGAGCCTCATCGAGAGCGAGCTCTTCGGCCACGAGAAGGGGGCCTTCACCAACGCGCTGCAGAGACGGCGCGGGAAGGTGGAGCTGGCGCACCGCGGCACCCTGTTCCTCGACGAGATTGCCGACATGTCCCTGGTCACGCAGGCCAAGGTCCTGCGGGTGCTGCAGGAGATGCGCTTCGAGCGCATCGGCGGGGAGGAGTCGATCTCCGTGGACGTGCGGGTGATCGCGGCCACCAACAAAGACATCCAGGCGCAGATCAAGGCCGGCAGGTTCCGCGAGGACCTGTACTTCCGCATCAACGTGGTGCCCATCACGGTGCCGCCGCTGCGGGAGCGCATCCAGGACATGCCGGAGCTGGTTGCCTACTTCATGGAGAAGTTCAAGCGGCCCTCGGCGCAGGAGCCCAAGACGGTGTCTCCCGAGGGCATGGAGGCCCTCTGCTCCTACCACTGGCCGGGCAACATAAGGGAATTGAAAAATTTCGTGGAGCGGGTTAATATCATGGCGGAGGAGCACGTGATCTCCGCTTCGTCGGTGCAGTCGTTCCTCGGCGCCGTCCCCCGGGAAGAGAGCACGGGGGTCCTTGCCGCATACGGGAGCATGACCCTTGCGGACGCACGCGACAGCTTCGAGCGAGACCTGATCGCCGAGAAGCTCAGGGAAAATGGAGGGAATATCTCCCGGGCCGCGGAGGCGTTGGGTGTGTATCCCAGCAACCTTCACAGTAAAATGAAGAAGTTGAAAATCACGGCGGAGAAGTAACACACTATGAAGGGCCTCACCCTGCGCCAGCGGGAAGTATTCGATTTCATACGCGAGTTCATCCGCCAGAACCGCTATCCGCCGACAATCCGCGAGATCGCCATCAACTTCCGCTTCTCCGTGAAGGGCAGCTACGATCACGTGAAGGCGCTGGAGAAGAAGGGCTTCCTGCGCTGCCACACCAACCGCTCGCGCGCCATCGAGATCACCAGGGACGCGGAGGCCGACAAGGAAGAAGTGGCCTCGGTGCCGCTGCTGGGAAACGTGGCCGCCGGCAAGCCGCTGTTCGCGGAGGAGAACCTGCAGGGGTACGTGCAGGTCCCCGCCGCCTCCCTGGGCAAGTCCACGCACTTCGCCCTGCGGGTGAAGGGCGACAGCATGAAGGACGCCGGCATCATGGACGGGGACGTGGTGGTGGTGACCCAGCAGAACACGGCTGACAACGGGGACATCGTGGTGGCCATGGTGGACGAGGCGGTGACCCTGAAGCGTTTCTATGTCGAGAAGAACCGCGTGCGGCTGAAGGCGGAGAACTCCAAGTACCCGCCCCTTTACACGCAGAATGTCCGCATCCTCGGCAAGCTCGCCTTCCTGATGAGAAGCTACGCGTGAGCGCTGCCGCCGCCGCGGCGGGTCCCGGCGCCCGCGTGCCCGCAGCAAAGGAATCGCCAAATCCGCGGGGTACCGCGGCGGGTACCGCGGCGGCTTATCTCCTTCTCGGGCCCGAGGAAGGTGAGAAGGCCGCCTTCATTGAAAAGATAAAGCAGGGTCTGACGGCACGCCTGGGGCAGGCCCCCGAGCTCACCCGCTTCTACGCGGGGGATGCGCGCATGGCCGAGGTGGTGCAGTGCCTCTCCAACAAGACGCTCTTTGCCGGCCACCGCCTGGTCATTGTTTCCAACGCGGAGCAGATCAAGGGCGCGGAAGAAGTCGGCCCGCTTGTCGAATACATGAAAAGCCCTGCCCCTGACGCCACGCTCATCCTGGTGAGCCCCGGCCTTACCGGGGAGATCGATCGGAAGCTGACCGGGGATCCAAAAAAGAAGGGCGGCGGGGCCATCCCGTTCGCCGACCAGAAGATCTTCTGGGAGATGTTCGAAAACCAGAAGCAGGGCTGGGTGACGGCCTTCTTCAAGCAGAAGAAGATCACCATCGCTTCCGAAGCGGTTGAGTACATCCTGGACATGGTGGAGAACAACACGCGCGACATGCGGGTGGAGTGCGACCGGCTTGCCCAGTTCTTCGGCCCTGACGCCGTCATCGGGCTGGAGAGCGTCGAGCAGTACATCTACCATTCCAAGGAAGAGAACGTCTTCACGCTATTCGACAAGATCTGCGAGCGAAGCCTGGCGGGCGCCGCCGAGGTGCTGGACAAGATCCTTCTCTCCCGGGAAGCGGAGGCAGTCCAGATCACCAGCGGCCTGCTGCTGCAGTTCCGCAGGCTGGCCAGCCTGAAACGCATGCTGGCGGAGAATTACGAGACCGCCGAGGCGTTTCCCAAGCTGCGCATCTTCAGCAAGAAAAACCAGAAGACCTACGTCGAGGGCAACCGCCGCTATTCAGCGGAGGAGGTCCAGGCGGTGGTGCAGCTGCTTGCCGAGTTCGACGTGCGGTTCCGCTCGGTCAAGGGAGAGCTGCACGAGCTTCTTCTCCATCTGCTGGTTTACTATATCGTTCAGAGAGCCGGGCAAGGAGCATGGCGGCAGTCTCTCTAGGGAGCCCTGCCTTCTTCTGCAGCGCATCGACATCCGCCCCAAGGATCGCCTCCACCGAGCCGAAGACCTCCATCAGCCGCCGGCTGCGGGTCTGCCCGATGCCCGGGACCCCTTCCAGCAGCGTCAGCGCCAGCCGCTTGGCCCTTTTCTTCTTGTTCAGCGTCGTGGCGAACCGATGCGACTCGTTGCGCACCGCCTCCAGTATCCGCAGGGACGGGGAGGCCTCGTCGAGCCTCAGCGTCTCCTCCCGCTCCGGCAGGTAGATCTCTTCCTCTTTCTTCGCAAGCCCGATGACGGGGATCTCCGAAAGTCCCAACGAGCGCAGGATCCCCAGCGCCGCCGAAAGCTGGCCCCTCCCGCCGTCGATGAGGATCAGGTCGGGGTGCTCCAGCTCTTCGTTCAACACCCGGGTGTAGCGGCGGGCAACCGCCTCCCTGATGGATGCAAAGTCGTCCACCTTGCCGTCGAGGCTGCGGATGTTGAAGGCGCGATACAGTCTCCTGTCAGGTCTCCCGTCTGTGAACCTCACCATCGAAGCCACGGTGTCGGTTCCTTCCAGGTGGACGATGTCGAAGCCCTCGATGGCGCGGGGAAGCCGCGGGAGGCCGAGGTCGAGCATCAGCCCTTCGAGGGCAAGTGTCATCTCGGCGCCCCGCACCGCCTTGGCCGCCTCCTCGCGCGCGTTCGCCTCCGCCATGGCCAGAAGCTGCGTATGCTTGCCCCGCTGGGGAATCTTCACGGCGATCTGCCGGCCCGACAGCTCGCGGAGGAATGCCGAGAGGTTCTCCGCGTCCACGTCGCGGCTGACGTACACCGCCTGGGGGACGGCCTTCCTCTCGGCGTAGTAGCGGGATATGAAGTGGGACAGGGCTTCCTCGTCGGGGGAGTACTCGGCAACGTGGAAGACCTCCTTGCCCAGGAGCTTTCCCTCGCGCACCTGCAGCACCACGATCACCAGCGTCTCTTCCCGGGGAGCAAGAGCTATGTAGTCGCGGTCCTCCTCGGTAAACTCCATCACCCGCTGCTCGACGGACACCTCCTCGATGGCCAGGAGCTGGTCGCGCAGCTTTGCGGCGCGCTCGAACTCCTGCGCCGCGGAGGCGGCCTTCATCTTCTCCCGCAGATCGCGGAGAAGCTCGTCGGTCTTTCCTGACAGAAGCTTTCTCACCCCATCGACGATCTTCGCGTATTCCTCCGCGCTGATCTTCCCGCAGCAGGCTCCCGCGCAGCGGCCCATGTGGTAGTTCAGGCAGGGGTACGCGCGTTTCTTCTGCGAGCCGCGGTACTTGCACAGGGGGAAATGCCGCTCGATAAGCCGCAGGTACAGGTCGATCTGGTGAGGCTTGGGAAACGGGCCGAAGTACTCGGAGCCGTCGAAGATCATGCGGCGGGTGCGGTACACCCGCGGGAACTCCTCGGCGGTGAGCCTGATCACGGGATACGTTTTCCCGTCCTTCAGGTCGATATTGTACTGCGGCTTCCACTGCTTGATGAGGTTATTCTCGAGGATCAGGGCCTCGTACTCGGTCGTGGTGAGGATGACCTCGATATCGGCCATGTTCGCAAGGAGAAACCGGGTCTTTATGTCCTTTTCTCCGGCGAAATACGAGCGGATCCTGTTCCGCAGGGATCTCGCCTTGCCGATGTATATTATTTTCGCCGTTGCGTCCTTCATGAGATAGACGCCCGGAGAGTCGGGATAGGCCCGGTCCCTTGGGTCCTGGAAAGCCTTCAATAGAATCACCCTTGCAATCCGATTATAATACCAATGTACATAACCATGGTCCGGAAACAATGCCGCTCCGGTGCGCTCATACTCTGTCTCCTCCTGCTCGCCGGCGCCGCTACCGCCCTGGAGAAAACCATCGAGCTGGGCAAGGACAAGCTCTGGAGCGATATCCAGACCATGGACGGCGTGACGGCGGTGCCGGGGAAATGGGGTTTCCACGACCTGGTGCTGGCAGCCGGCGAATATGCTCCCGACAGCTCCACCGAGATGCTCCTGCACTTCGACGCATCCCCTGTCGCTGATGCCACCCGTGCCTACACCCTGTCAGGGCAGGGGCCGCTGATTTCCTCCTCCGTGACGGCGCTGGGGCCAGGCAGTGCCGCCTTCACGGGCCGCAGGCAGGGCGTCGCCTTTACGGTGCCTCCGGATGGCATGTTCAGCCCCGGCGCCGCCTGGAGCGATTTCAGCATCGAGTTCTGGCTCTACCCTGCCACTCTCTCCGACGGGGAAACCGTCATTTCCTGGAGCGGCTTCGCGCGTGAAGGAAGCGGGACCACTGCGGCCCAGGTCGCCCAGGGCCTGCGCTGTTACATCCGGGACAGAAAGCTGACATGGGACTTCTCCTCCATGTTCGCCCTTCCCACCGGTGAGCGGCTTCCCGTGACCCTCGCGGGAACACGGCAGCTCCTCCCGCGCGTCTGGCATCATCACCTTCTGCGCTTCAACTCCCGCGAAGGGCTCCTTGAATACCGGATAGACGGGGTGCCCGAGGCGATTCTTCACACCACCGACACGGGGAGTGAGTCGGGGTCGATCGCCGTTCCCCTCATAGGCCGCGCGTACGCGGGGCCCCTGGTGATCGGCGCGGGCCTCGCGGGTTTTCTCGACGAGCTGCGCATCAGCCGGCGCTTCGTGGAGGATCCTGCTCTCGCCCGCTTTACCGGG
>JBEKVA010000004.1:0-28922 GCA_049514475.1 Spirochaetia bacterium | reverse complement strand
GAGGGGTGCATCGGCATGAACCTGTTTCTCATCATCGGCGTGGGGATCGTGATCTTTGCTTTCGGCAGCTATACCACGGCATTCCTGACGCAGATCAGGCATCGGCGTCCCGTTGCCCTGATGCGGGGCTTCCTGACCGCTGGCGTTGCCCTTGATGCCACCGCGACGGCTTTCATGATTGCCGGCTCTCGAAGGATCCCGCTCACATTCCACGGCGTCCTGGGCTACTCGGCATTCCTGCTCATGGCCACCGACCTCTTCCTGATGTGGCGGCACTATCGAAGGCGGAAGACAGATCTCCTGCCGGCACCTCTCCATCGCTATTCACTGGCTGCCTATTCGTGGTGGGTGCTTGCATTTGCCGCGGGCATTATTGTCGCCGGGCGGATGAGGTAGCAGCGTGCAGACGCGGCCTTGGCTGCGCTGCCGTCACTCCCAGAGCGCTGCGCCGCTTTTCATGTCATCCAGAAGAAATGTCAGGAATTGGCAGAGGGCGTTGCATCGATTCTCCGTGAGCTGATGCATGATCCCCGAGAGGTTCTGCCGTGCCTGCTTCGCATACACCTCCCGACCGGTAATATGGAAGCTGATGAGGTTGTGGACAAGAGGCCTGATATTCAGTGCCAGCGCGTGCCTGAGGTAGGGTCCCTCGGGCTTTTCTGACTTTATCCGTACATATTCGCCGTCCGCGTCCCTGTACAGATTGACCAGTTCCTTTTTCCAGCACGCCAGCTCGTTCAGCGCCGCATCCTTTGCGGTCTGCAGCTCTTCCGTCCTCTTTTCCCGGTGGTACGCGTACGGCACTTCCAGGGACTCGACCAGACGCAACTGCCGAAAGAAGGCAAGGCGGTGGTTGCGAACCACCGCGTGATCGGAATCACCGTGGGCGCGCTGGGCCTCAGCGAGATACGCCCGCGCCTCCTCATAGTCGGCCCCCAGGCGCAGGTGCATCTCCAGGAACTTGTCGGAGCCGGCCGCGTCCGGATGGGTCTTCATGACGATCGTGCGGTAGACGCTCCTGAGCTCTTCGAGGGACCTCAGCTTGCCGGTCTGTATCAGGCGAATGAAATCATTGCCGCCCCGGTACCTCACGGCTTGATGGTAGCGCGGTGAGGAAGGTTTGGCGAGGGCAGGTGGGGGTTCGGCGGGGCCGCTGCTATTTGCCGGCGGTCTTCAGCTTTTTCAGCGCCGCCTCGCCGTAGTACTTGCAGGCGCCCTTCATCGAGTCTTCCTTTATCTTCAGCTCGTCGAGAAGCTTCTTCACTTTCCCCGCTGATATGCCCAGCGCCTCTGCAAGCTTGCCCGCGGTGTAAAGCTCAGCCATAGGTTCCTCCCTGTCATGCACGTTTTGTTTCGAGTCTAGGGCATTCCTCCCGCCGGATCAAGCTGAGAGGGACCCGCCGCATTCAGGGTTTCCGGGCGCCCTTGGACCGCGCTCCCTGGCCCGCGCGCGGCGGCGTAGGCCGCGCCCGATAGCCGCCGTCACCGCCGCCGTCCTCCTTGGCCACCCGCATGCGGGGGATTTTGCCGGAGCCGCGGGATTCCCTGATGATGCGCTCGGCCGCGTCGAAGGGGACGCTCACCAGGGAGAATGCATCGAAGACCTGGATGCCTTCGATGAGCCGGTCGGGAAGGCCCGAGACACGGCGGATCATTTCCGCCAGGCGCTTGCGGTCGATCCCGCTGTGCCGACCCGCCGAGACGAAGATCCGGGTCTGGCCGGTCTGATCGACCAGCCGGCCGGGACGTTCTTCGCGCTCCACGTCGGCGATCTTGGCATAGCGCTCGGGATCGAGTGTCCCCGCGAACGCCAGGGAGAGGCAGGAGGCTAGGGCCACGCGCGCGTCGGCGGCAGCAAGGATTTCATCGGCAAGCGTCATCCAGGGAGAGCCTTCGGCGCTCACATCCTCCGCGGCGCTGTTCACCTTGGCGATGGCGCGGGCGCGCCGGGCATCGATGACATCGCCCACGTTGGGAACGGTGCCCTTCCGGATGCTCGCCCCGGCCCCTTCACGCATCCGCGTGAGCTTGCGGTACTCGTAGGGCGTCACGAAGGTGATCGCCGTGCCCTCGTTTCCTGCCCGTCCCGTGCGGCCGATACGATGCATGTAGGCCTGTGAATCCTGCGGCAGGGACCAGTTGATGACGTGCGTCAGGCCTTCCACGTCGATGCCGCGCGCCGCCACGTCGGTTGCCACCAGGATGCGCGTCTTGCCGGAGCGGAACCGCGCCATGACACGGTCGCGATGCTCCTGCGCGTAGTCCCCATGGAGCGTATCCACGGGATAGCCGCGCTCTTCCAGCGCCTGGCCAATGCGGTCCGCGTCGACCCGGGTGCGCGCGAAGACCAGACCGTAGAAGTCCTCTTCCATGTCCACGATTCGCGTGAATGCTTCCATCTTGTCCTGCTCGCGCACCTCGAGCCAGATCTGCTCGGTGAGCTCCGTCGCCGCGGCCTTTGCGTGATCTTCGATGGTCGTGAAGTTGCGAAGCCGCGTGCGCGCCACGCGCATGACGGCCTCTTCCATGGTCGCGGAGAACATGAGAACGCGCCGCTCAGGGTTCACCGCCTCGAAGATGGCGTTGATCTCCTCCGTGAAACCCATGTCGAGCATCTCGTCCGCCTCGTCGAGCACAAGGAACTCCACGTGAGAGAGATCGAGCTTGCCCCGCTGGATCATGTCGATGACGCGGCCCGGGGTGCCCACCACCACGTCCACCCCCCGTTCCAGGGATCTCAGCTGCAGGCTGATTGCCTGGCCGCCATAGACAGCGACGGTCTTCGGGTGGGTGCCATGGCGGAGGGATGCGATCTCGGCGTGCACCTGGATGGCAAGCTCCCGCGTGGGCACCAGCACGAGCGCGCGCAGGTGGGGGGACGGCTCGGAGAGCCGCTCGACCAATGGGAGGCCGAAGGCGGCGGTTTTTCCCGTTCCCGTCCGCGCGCGGGCAACCAGGTCCCGTTCCCCCGTAAGGAGAAGGGGAATGGCCAGTGCCTGGATCGGGGTCGGTTCCTCGAACCCCTTTTTCTTGAGCACGGCGAGGGTTTTCTCGCTGAGCCCCAACGACTCGAAACCGGAAGCTGTCATGGATTTCCTTTGTGGCCGCTACTGGAAGGCTACGATGCCAAGGTTGGACTGGCTGATTCTCTAATATTCATAATATATCATACAATTAACGTCCTGGGCTATACGACATGCCATTCGGATTTCGCGGCCAATTGCTCAATTGTCATCATTTTTCTTGTCGTCGTTTTTTTCTTTCAAATTTCCATGTTATATGATAACATGCTGTCTGAAACATGGTGTAATAAAACGAACAAATTAGGAGACATTCGAGATCTGCGATGGGCGAAACACATCACCGCAAGGGCGAATTGACAAGGGATTCGAATCGTGTTGTGGCATCGGATGCACGTCTCCATTGTGAATGGGGTCAAGGGGGTTGAAGGTGGTTGGCAAACTCTCGGCAGTTGAGCGTGGGCATTCAGGGCTAAGAAAGGCAGTAGACCGGACTCTAAAAGGCCTGGTGTTGCAGAGCAGCCTGGGTGTTGCTGGGGTAACCGTCATTTTTGCAGTGGTTCTTGCGGTATTCGCACAAGGCTTCCTGACCTCAGGAAACGTGTTCAACATGTCTCGAACGTTCTCGTTGTGGATTATCGTTGGGTTTTCCCAGATGATGGTATTGACGGTCGGCCAGATGAACTTGTCCGCTGGCGCGATTGGCGGGCTGGCAGCGGTGACTGTCGGCGGGATGTTCCAGAACCTCGGAGCTCCCGATTGGCTGGTCATTCTCGCAGGGCTTGGCGTCGGGGCTGGGTGTGGGGCGTTCAACGGACTTTTCATCATTCTCACCGGGATAGACGCATTCATTGTGACCCTTGCTTCCACGAGCATATTCCTGGGAATCAACTATGGCTGGACCCACGGCATGCCGTTCTCGACAGTGCCCCCAACCTTTCAGTTCATGGGCGCAGGAAACGTGCTCAATACAATACCCATCATGTTTTTCATAATGGTTTTCGTATCGCTTGTGCTCTACTTTATTTTCCGCCATACGGTCTTCGGCCGAAGGGTGCTGGCAGTGGGCGGCAATCAGGAAGCGGCGGTCTTATCCGGGATTAACGCGAAGAGGATGATATTCTCCGTTCACACGATGTCGGGCCTGCTTGCCGGTCTCGCGGGCATCCTTTTTGTCTCCCGATTGGGCGCCGCCCACCCGACCATCGGAAGTGATTGGCTATTGTTGTCGTTCGCGGTTCCCGTTATCGGCGGGACATCGCTGAAGGGGGGCGATACCTCCATTCTCGGGGTGGTCTTTGGTGGAGTGCTGATGACACTGATTACCACGGGTCTCGTTCTGCTCAACGTCGATCCTTTCCTTGAACAGCTGTTCCTGGGCGTCTTGCTGCTGCTTGCGGTGATAGTGGATCGAGCGCGGACAGTGTACGTGCGGGGGCAGACGTTTGAGTGAGCGGACCGCGTGATGCAGGCGCTGCGAGACTCGATTTGAGCGGGTAGTACCTAGCGGGGGGTCGGCGTCGTGGAGAGGCGATTGGCAGTTGCCAAGGGTCGTTGTCCGATTCGTTGCAAACAAGGAGGTGACAGAGTGTGAAAAATGGGTCAAACGGATAGTGCACCAAGGCGCCATCCGCACTTGAGGGTTGCAGGTACACAACACATTTCGAGGAGGAGTGGAAATGAACAAAAGAATGTTCTTCGTGGTTCTTCTGGCTCTCATTTTCGTGACTGCCGGAGTCTTTGCGGGCGGAAATTCCGAAAAGGCAAAAGCAGCTACTCCTGACAAGTTTGCTGCCATCGGGGTCATTCATCCTTACTTCTTCCCCATGGAAGGCGCTGTCAAAGACTACGCGAGCGCTACCGGAACCCAGGCAATCTACCAGACGACGAAAGACTTCGATATGGGTCAGGAGAACACCGTCATCGACGGTCTGACGCCGCAGGGTTATAACGGGTTCGCGCTCTGGCCAGGGCATCCGTATTCAGTCAACGTTACGATCACCGCGCTGAAGAAAATGGGAATTCCAGTCATTCTCATCGGCGGGCAGGCGAAACTTCCCACTGACGCACAGCTTTGCATCGCGACGGACGTCGCGGCTTCCGCTGCTGAGGGCGCGCGGCAGGTCATTCAGGCGATGGGTGACAAAGGCGACTTTGTCGATATCCTGGGCATGCTGTCCGATCCGAACACTCTCATCAGAAAGGACGCCATCGAGAAGGTCATTGCGCAGCATCCCAATGTGAAGCTGTTGGACACGATTTCAGACACCGACGCTTTCGAGGCGGCAACATCCAAGATACCTCCTTTCTTCGCCGCGCGGTGGGATGAAATAGACGGCGCACAGACAACAGCTTATGTCGCTGCCGTAGTCACCTCCCAGTACCTCTCGGAAAGGAAGAACGACAGGATCAAATTCGTGGGGATCGACGAGGACCAGAAGGTTCTGGACGCGATCAGGGATGGGTACATCCTCGGCACGATGACGCAGGCTCCGTACGCGCAAGCCTACCTTGGACTCACGGGTTTGCATCTCCTGCGACAAGGCTATACGGTAAAGGCAGGGAAGTACTTCATCGATTCCGGCTTCTTCCTGCTTGACAAGAGCAAGCTGGGCTCGTGGCAGGATTTGATAAAGGCCAATGCCCAGAAAATGGCTCAGGACTTCGTCGCTGAATACTTCAACCCGCCGGCGACGTAGCGTGTAGGATTTGCGAAAGCGGCGAGTGTTCTTCGCTGAACGCTCGCCGCTCGCTTTTCAAGAATGCCGTTCACAGAGGGCTTGGCCGGCGCGAGGAGAAAGGGCACAAGAGGGAGGCATTAGGGTGTTGGTACTGAAGCACGTGAGCAAAACCTTTCCCGGTGTGAAGGCGCTGAAGGACGTTTCTCTGACGTTCAACAAGGGGCAGGTTCATGCGCTTCTCGGGGAAAATGGCGCGGGGAAAACGACTCTCATACGAATTGTCTCTGGGTACCAGCAGCCCGATCATGGGGCGGAAATGCTCATTGACGGTGTGCCATATATAAGTCGTGGTACGCAGGACGCCTTTGAAAAAGGCATTCAGACCGTTCATCAAGACCTTCAAGTCGTGCCGCTCGCGAGTGTTGCTGAGAACATCGTCCTTGAGAGACTGCCGACGTGGCGCAAGACCGGTGTTGTCAACTGGAAAGAGGTGAACTCAATCGCCCGACACTATCTTGAGGTGGTTGGTCTTGACGTTGATCCGACCACGCGAATCGACCGGCTGAGCATTGCCGAGCGTCAGTTGGTCATCATGGCGAAGGCGATTTCTTCAAATGTCAAAATACTCCTCCTGGATGAGCCGACATCATCACTCACGGAGAAGGACACGCAACACCTTTTCAAAGTCGTTGACCAGTTGAGGACGTCAGGGGTCCTCATCATATTCGTTTCGCATATCCTCGACGAGGTCTTGCAGATTGCCGACATGATAACCGTGTTACGCGACGGCGCACACGTTGTCACTGACGAAGTCAAGAATATGGACCGCAGGAAGATCGTCAAGTATATGATTGGCCGCGAAGAAAATACCTCCGGTACGGGCACGTTGAGCGTGGATAAAAGCAAGAAGGTTCTCGAAGTCAAGAACCTTACGCGACGAGGCAAAGCGTATGACGTTTCGTTCGATTTATACAAGGGCGAGGTCCTGGGATTCTATGGTCTTGTAGGCGCAGGAAGGACGGAATTGGCGAGGATACTCATTGGCCATGACAAACTCGACAGCGGCGAAATGTTCGTTGATGGCAAGAAGGCGGTCATTCGTTCCGTGCGTGAAGCTCTGGACACATACCGAATGGGCTACGTGAGCGAGGATCGAAGGAAAGACGGTCTCATTGTTTCAGCGAGCGTGAAAGCGAATATTACCGTGACGGTTTGGCATCGTCTTGCAAATTGGATCGGGGTTGTCTCCCGAAAAAAGGAAAGAGACATTGCCTACAAAGAGGTTGAAGACCTCGATATCAGGATCACCTCTCTCAGGGAGAAAGTCGCGGACCTGAGCGGAGGCAATCAGCAGAAAGTCAATGTCGGCAAGTGGCTTGCGGCTGAATGCGACATACTCATCCTCGACGAGCCGACGGTGGGAGTGGATGTCGGCGCCAAGGAGTACTTCGCAGGTTTGATCGGGAACCTGGCTCGGCGAGGGAAAAGCATCATCCTGATATCCTCCGACATGCCCGAGATCATCAAGCTCGCCGGCCGCATCCTGGTGTTCTCCGGGAACAGGATCGTCGGCGAAATCGATAACGCATCCAAGGACTACAAGGAAACGAGCACGAAGATCGGCAACTGCATCTCGGAGTTCCAGGTGGCAACGCCGGTCTGACACTCGGGCGGCAAGGAGAGAGCAATGGGGAAGAGCGCTTCGAGAATGGACGCGGGCAGGAGCCTGGAGATTGCCGCGCGGACGGGCATCGACATCCGTCGCGAGGGGGGCGTGATCGCCTGGGCGGGGCCCTTCGGCGGCTGCAATAAGCCGCGGGGACCCTTGGCGGGGAAGCGGATCGGCGTGATCGTGGCCAGCGAGTTCAGCGATTTCCAGGCCTACTACCTGGTTTCCTATATCGGTGAGCACGGAGGAATCTGCGAGTTCCTCCTGGTCGACTGGGTCACCTGGAAGTACTCCCGCCCCAATATCGCGAACAAGGGTGTGCGCGGAATGTGGGACCTGAGCGTTGACCCCGTCCCCGTCATGGGAGGGAACAAGGCGTCATTCTACAAGAGTTTGAAGAAGGCGGACCCGAAGGACTACGACGCGCTCGTGATCCTCGGCGGACACTCCGCCGACGTCATGGTGACGGAAGCGCCCGTTCTGGATTTCATAAAGACCGCGGCGAAAAAGGGGGCGTTCATCGGGGGCATCGGCGGGGGCATGCTGCCGATGATCAGCGCGGGCATCATGCAGGGCAAGCGCTGCACGGGGGATCGGACCGTCGACTACATGCTGAAGAAGATCGGAGAGTTCGAATCCCTTCCCGTCGTCACCGACGGAAAGATACTCAGCGCGCGCGCAACCGTCGATACCCCTGCGTTCCTGGCCGCGCTCTGCCGGGCGTTCGATCCGGGCTTTGAAGACCCGTGGAAGGGCAGCCTGGCAGGCACAAGTGCGCTGCTCGTCATCGGGGAGGACTTTGAAGACATCGAGCTTGTCGTGGCGGTCATGGAGCTCATCAATCGCGGAGCCGAGGTGATCATAGGGAAGTTCACACCCGAGCTGAAATCACGGCCCGGGCTCCTGGGCGTCGATGTCGTAACCGGCAGCTTCGGTGTGACCATCCCCTTCCAGGAGATCCCCGAGAGTTACTACTCGATCAGAAATCTGAACGACGTGAAAATGACGGATTTCGATGTTGCGATCCTCACCGGGGCTTTCAATCCATGGAATATGGTTGCGACGGGCACCACCGACTGGCTGAAGGAGGCGTATGCCGCAGGGAAGTTCATGGCGGCCATCTGCCATGGGCCGATTGCCCTTTCCGCCGCGGACCTGGTGAAGGGAAGGAAACTCACCGGCTGGCTTGCGTCGAAGGAACCCGTCGAGATCATGGGAGGGGAGTTCAAGCCGAAGGAATGGGCCGCGGCGATCGATGGAAGGATCGTGAGCGGGCGAACGCCCCAGGAAATGCCTGAGTTCATCGACGCCCTCACCGTCGCCGTGCTTCAGTCGTAGAGGATTCCCGCCGGCGGGGAGCGCTTCGTTGACACCACGACAGCGCGCCGCTATCCTCGCCTCATCGCCGGCGTGATGAAATGGCAGACATGCCAGACTCAAAATCTGGTGAGGCGCAAGTCTCGTGTCGGTTCAAGTCCGACCGCCGGCATATGACTCCTTCTGGCCATTGTAGGTAAAAGGAAAGGCTCCATTCTCTGGTATTTACTAATCACCCACTGCGTTGACCCTGAGGCCTGCGAGAAAAACGTACACGACGTTCCGCGGAGGCGGGGAAGCCGATATGATACACGGCGACGATGCAGAGCATGAGGAACGCAGGAGCGTGTCGTAGCCAAAGCCGGCAATCAGAATACGTGAACTATGTTCACAATAATTAATTGGTCTTTCAAAGCCTACCCATGAGCCAATATTATCTGTTTATAATTTATTAATATATAAATAATTATATGATACGTATTTGTTTATTTTATCAGCAAGCCTAACATTAGAAAAAAAAGTTGACATCGTTCCAGAGTCATGTTAAAAGTGATCCATAATACGTGAACAATGTTCACGAAGGAGGAACGTGTGAAAAGAAAGCTGCTTCTAGTCTCATTGCTAGTCCTGGCGCTTCCTATGTTCCTTTTCTCCGCGCCGAAGGTCTGGAGGATTGTCCTGGTCGGCAAGGTCATCCTCCCGATGTTCGAGAACACCTACATTGGGATGTACCACGCCGCGAAGGACCTGGGCGGCGTCGAGGTCACCATGGTGAACCCCGCCGAGGCGGACCCCGCCGAGCAGGTCTCAATTGTGGAAGACCAGATCGCCCGCGGTGTCGACGCCATCTTCGTCGTGCCCGACGATCCGGGCGCCCTCGAGCAGGTGTTCGCGAAGGCGAACAAGGCCGGCATTCTGACCTTCACCCACGAGTCGATCCTCTCGAAGAACATCAGCTACGACATCGAGGCGTTCGACAACGCGGAGTTCGGCCGGCACCACATGGACAACCTCGCCGCGCAGATCGGCGGCGAGGGCGGCTACATCTGCTTCGTCGGTAACCTGACCGCGGTCACCCACAACCAGTGGGTGGATGCCGAGATCGCGTACCAGAAGCAGAAGTACCCCAAGATGCACCTGCTCAGGGACCGCCTGGTCTCCAGCGAGTCCACGCAGGTGGCCTACGAGAAGACCCTTGAGGCGATCAAGACCTACGGCGACGACCTGAGGGGCGTCATCGGCTCTTCCGCGGCAGATCCCCCGGGCGCCGGGCTCGCGGTGGCGGAGAAGGGTCTCCAGGACAAGATCGCGGTCGTCGGCACCTCGATCGGGTCGATGTCCGGCCAGGGCCTCGAAGACGGGTCGATCAAGATCGTCTCCATCTGGGACCCGCAGAAGATCGGCTATGCCGCGACCGTCATCATCAAGTCGGTCCTCGAAGGCAAAAAGATCACCAATGGGATGGACGTCAAGGGTCTCGGGAAGATCGCCGTCAACGGCAAGGTCATCACGGGCGAAATCGGCGGCATCCTCGACATCACCAAGGACAACTACAAGAAGTTCAAGTTCTAGTCGCGTCCTGGGCCTGAAAGGTCGGGCTGGGCGGGCGTGTCCCGCCCAGCCTTGTCGACAAAAGGAAGACAGTTGCGGGAGGGGCGCTGTGGGGCCCTCGACCGCGAAAGTGCCATTGATGGGTAACATCTTTCTCTCCCTGCATAACGTCAGCAAGTCCTTCTCCGGCGTCCAGGCGCTCTCTCACGTCGACCTGGGCGTCCGTGAGGGCGAGGTCCACTGCCTCATGGGGGAGAATGGTTCCGGCAAATCAACCCTCATCAAGATCATCGCCGGTGTCGTTCCCCCGGATGCGGGATCCGAGATCCGCATCCGCAATAAAGTCTATCGCCGCGTCACGGCCTTCGAGGCGCTCAGCGAAGGGATCCAGGTCATCTACCAGGACCTCTCGCTCTTCCCGAACCTCTCCGTGATGGAGAACATCGCGATGAGCTTCTTCATCCACGAGCGGCGTCCCGTGGTGAACAGGCACGAAATGACCTCCATTGCGTGCGAGGCCATGGGGAAGATTTCCGTCACCCTGGACCCCGCGACGCTCGTCCAGGACCTTTCCATTGCGAACCAGCAACTCGTCGCGATCTGCCGCTCCATCACGAGGGGCGGCAGGCTCATCATCATGGACGAGCCGACCTCCAGCCTCGGGCGGAAGGACATCGACTACCTGTTCTCCGTCATCAAGAGCCTGCGGGAGCAGGGGATCGCCATCCTCTTCGTCGGCCACAAGCTGAACGAGGTGTTCGAGATCGCCGACCGGGTCACCGTCATCCGCGACGGGGTGGGTGTCGGCAGCTATGAGATCGGGGAGCTCGATCACGCGAAGCTCATCCAGCTCATGACCGGGAGGACCGTCACCGTCGGACAGCTCGCGGAGCGCCGCGAGGATGCGGCTGCCGTCCTGGAGGTGAAGAATCTCACGAAGAAGGGACAGTTCGACAACGTGAGCTTCCGCCTCGCCAAGGGGGAGATCCTCGGCCTCATCGGGCTCGTCGGGGCGGGGAGGACCGAGGTCGCCCTCTCGATCTTCGGGCTGAACCGCGCCGATTCGGGTGAGATCCTCGTGGACGGGGTGCGGCGGAAGATCCGCACCGTCCAGAATGCCATCAAGAACGGCATCGGCTATGTTCCCGAGAACAGGCTCGTACAGGGGCTGTTCATGGACCATTCGGTGAAGAGGAACCTCATGGCCACGGTCCTCCGCATGCTGCTGGGCAGGCTCGGGCTCTTCGACATGAAGCGCATCGCCGAGTTCGTCCGCACGTGGATCGCGAAGCTGGGGATCAAGACGCCGACGTCGGAGGCCCTGGTGAAGCAGCTCTCCGGCGGCAACCAGCAGCGCGTCGTGCTGTCGAAGTGGCTCGAGAGGAGCCCGAAGATCCTCCTCCTCGACACGCCCACCGTCGGCATCGATGTCGGGGCCAAGGAGGAGATCCACACCCTGATCAAGAATCTCGCGGCCGAAGGCATGGGCATCCTTCTCATTAGCGACGAGGTCGCCGAGATCATCCAGCATACGCACCGGTTCCTGCTAATGCGCGGGGGCCGGATCGTCGACGAGCATCTCTCTTCGAGCATCACCGATGACGGGCTTCTGAAGCAGCTGCTCGAGCGCTGAGCGGGGGAGAAAAGGTGGGCGCAAAGAACATCATGAAGGCCATCGGCGGACGGCTGGCGCGCAGCCAGGAGGCGTACCTCGTCGTCCTCATCGTGGCGTACGCGCTGATCGTCAACAGCATCAACCATTCGTTCCTGACCGTGGAGAACATCCTCGACATCCTGAAGAGCAGCTCCATCATGGGGACGATGGCCCTGGGGGTCTTCGTCGTCATGCTCTCGGGCGGCATCGACATCTCCTTCACTGCCATCGCGACCGTAGCGAGCTTCGTCACCGTGAAGATCCTCCTCGCCGTACCCGGCAGCCTCCCGGTCGCCTTCCTCATTGCCGCGGCCATCGGGATCATTCTCGGCTGCCTGAACGCGGTCATCGTGCACTTCTGCCGCATGCCGACGCTGATCGCCACGCTCGGCACCTCGAGCATCATCCATGGGGCGTTCCTGTCGCTCGCCGCGGTGCCCTACATCTACACGGTGCCGAAGTACTTCTACGCCTTCGGCCGCACGAACATCCTCTCCTGGCGCGTTGGCTCGGGCACACTCGTGGGAATCTCCGCGATGACGGTGACGATGCTCGCCATCGCGCTCGTCACGTGGATCATCCTGCGCTACACGACGCTGGGACGCGGCATCTACGCCCTTGGTGGCAATGCGGAAGCCGCGAAGCGCGCCGGCCTGAACATTGCCGGGATCCAGTTCTTCATCTACGCGTTCATCGGGCTGATGTCGGGGCTGGCGGCCGTGCAGTACGTCTCCCTCGTGCGCCTCGTGCACCCGTACAACCTCATGGAAATCATGCTCGACGTCATCGCTGCGGTGGTGCTCGGCGGCGCGAGCCTCACCGGGGGCCGGGGGAGCGTCCTGGGGACTCTCCTCGGCGTGTGGATGATCTACCTGATCCGCAACAGCCTCGTGCTGATGAAGATACCCTCGTACTGGGACTCCGTCATCGTGGGCCTGGTCATCGTCGTGAGCACGGGCATCAACGCGTACGGCAGGGTCCTGAGCAGGGCGGGAGGGCGTGCACTTGAAACGTGAAGAAGCCGCGCAGCGGCTCGGTTTCCTCAGGTCGCGGACGACGACCTCCATCGTGGCGTTCATCGCCGTGTTCCTCGTCGTGGGCTCGTTGGCGCCGAAACAGTTCCTCCGCGGGACGAACATCCAGCAAATGGCGTTCCAGCTGCCCGAGTTCGGCGTGCTCGCCCTGGCGATGATGCTCGCGATGCTCACCGGGGGCATCGACCTGTCCATAACGACCTCGAGCGTCCTCTCGGGAATCGTAGCGGCGATCACCCTCCTGTCTGTCGCCTCCCGGGGTCGGCTGGACATTTCCATCATCCTCAAGGGCATCATGGCCGGTGAGAACCCGGTGGCGGCGATGGTCCAGCAGATGCCCTTCGACGGGAGGATGCTCCTCATCATCCTGCTCACGGTGGTGGTGGCTCTCGGCGTGGGGGCCGCCTGCGGGCTCCTCAACGGTTTCCTCGTGGCCGTCGTCCGCATCCCGCCCATCCTCGCGACACTCGGCACGATGAAGCTCTTCGAGGGCATCTCGTACGTCCTCACGGTGGGGAGCCCGATCAAGAACTTTCCTAAGCCCTTCTTGTTCCTAGGCAGCGGGTTACTCCTCCACATCCCCATGCCCATGGTGATCTTCATCGTCTGCGCGCTCCTCGTCACCGTGCTCCTGAACAGGACCAGCCTCGGGTTCTCCATCTACGC
Source organism: Spirochaetia bacterium (assembly GCA_049514475.1). Lineage (GTDB taxonomy): Bacteria > Spirochaetota > Spirochaetia > SZUA-6 > Fen-1364 > Fen-1364. Next base: position 15,330 of record JBEKVA010000004.1, on the reverse strand, counting down.
AGTGGGCATGAACCCGATCGCGGCGAAGTTCTCGGGGATCAGGAACCGCGGTGTCCTCGTGCGGACTTATCTCACCTCGGGTCTTCTCGCGGGGGTCGCCGCGCTCCTCATCATGTCGCGCGTCGACTCGATCAAGGTTGGCTACGGCTCCTCCTACCAGCTGCAAACGATCCTCGTCTGCATCCTGGGGGGAGTGAGCACCATCGGGGGCAGCGGCAACATCGCCGACGTGTTCCTAAGCATTCTCATGCTCCGCATCATTTCCAGCGGCTTCAACATCGCGGGTCTCAGCGAATATTTCAGGAACGTTATCTGGGGGCTGCTGCTCGTTCTCGTCACGGGGAGCAACGTCCTGCTCCCCCAGATTGTCTCGCGCATCCGTGCGCGCGCGCATCGATAGGAGGAGAATCGTGGAAGGGGAATTGCGGGGGAAAAGGGCTCTCGTTACCGGCGGCGGAAGGGGCATCGGCAAGGAGGTCGTCCTTCTCCTGCGCAGCCGCGGCGCCGAGATCGTCGTGATCGACCGCCTGAAGGAAGACCTGGACGCGCTCGCCGCCGAGACGGCGTGCACCACCATCATGGCCGACCTGTCGAACGCCGAGGAGGCGCGCAAGGCCGCGGCGAAGGCCCTGCCCATCGACCTCCTCGTCAACTGCGCGGGTGTGGTGAACATGCAGCCCTTCCTTGACACGACTGTGGAGAACTTCGACGAGACTCTGAATGTCAACACCCGGGCGCCGATGATCGTCTCCCAGGTGGTGGCGCGGGACATGATCAGGAGGAAGGTCAAGGGCGCCATCGTGAACATCTCGAGCGTCGCGAACGAGCTCGCGTTCCCTGACCATACCACCTACTGCATCTCCAAGGGCGGGGTGGACCAGCTCACGCGGTGCATGGCCCGCGAGCTCGGCCCGCACGGCATCCGGACCAACGCCATCGCTCCCGTCATGACCATGACCCCCATGGGGAGGAAAGCATGGAGCGATCCGGAGAAGTCGCGCCCCATGCTCGCAAAGATCCCGCTCGGCCGGTTCAACGAGACGATCGACGTGGCGAACGCCGTGCTCTTCCTGCTGAGCGACACCGCCGCGATGGTCAACGGCGCGGTCCTGCCCGTCGACGGCGGGTTCCGCATCAACGCATAAGGAGCGAGACATGGGAAACAAGCGGATGCTGACAATCGTCCCGGCGGGGCAGAAGGTGCTCGCCGGCCTCGCGACGTTTATCACCCTGCCCGCCGCGGCATGGCACGCGCCGACGGAAGCCGCGCCGGTGCAGTTTTACCCCGAGCAGGGGCTGATCACGGGCCGGGGCGACTGGGAGCTGGGGATCGTTGCCTACCGCAACCGCCCGTTCCTCGTCGATCACCTCGAGCATCATGTGACGACCGGCGAGCTTCTCTATGCGGTCGACGATGATTTCATCATGCCTGTCGCCCCGACGAAAGCCGGTACCGAGCTGCCCGACATAGAGAAGATGGTCGCCGTGCACGTTCGGCGGGGCCAGGGCCTGCTGTTCGGGACAGCGGTCTGGCACTGGGCGCCCTACCCCCTGCGGCCGCAGTCTTTCGCGCTCGTCGGCTTCGGCCGCGGCACCTCCACAAAGGACATGATCATCCGCGAGCTGGATGCCCTCGTGGAAATGGCTTTCGCCTGAAGAAATCGCTCTTGGCGAAGACAAGAGAAAAGATAACAACAGAGAAGGAGTCGAGATGAAGTACAGGAAGATGGGAAGCACGGGACTGATCGTGAGCGAGGTCTCCCTTGGCACGATGCAGTTCGGCGGGAAGATGAACATGGGCAACCTCGGCCAGGCGGAGACCACCAAGATGGTGAAGCTCGCCATGGACCGGGGCATCAATCTTATCGACACCGCCGACGTCTACAGCGGGGGGGAGAGCGAGACCCTCCTCGGCAACGCGCTGAAGGGCATCCGGGAGGAGATTGTCCTCGCCACGAAGTTCCGGCTGCCGATGAGCGCAAACATCAACAGGAGCGGGGCGCACCGCGTGAACATCATGCGCGGGGTCGAGAGCAGCCTGAAGAGGCTCCAGACCGATTACATCGATCTCTACCAGGTGCATGGCTGGGACAGCATCACCCCCCTCGAGGAAACGGTGAGGACCCTCGATGACCTCGTCCGCCAAGGAAAGGTCCGCTATATCGGCCTCTCCAACCTTCTCTCCTGGCAGGCAGCCACCGCGGTCATGCTTCAGGAGCGGCTCGGGCTGGAGAAGTACGTCACCGCCCAGATGCACTACAGCCTTGTCAACCGGGGTCTCGAGCACGAGTTCCAGTCCTTCGCCGAGTACTATGGAATGGGCATCCTCGTCTGGAGCCCCCTCGCCGGCGGTTTCCTGTCGGGGAAATACAGCCGCGAAAAGCCGGCCCCCTCGGGAAGCCGGTTCTCCGAGGCCGGGCAGTTCGTCCCCTTCGACAAGGAGAAGGGGTACACCGTCGTCGACGCGCTCAAGAAGGCGAGCGGTCGGCTCGGCGTGAGCGCGGCCCAGGTGGCCCTCGCGTGGGTGCTGAGCCGCCCCGCGATCAGCAGCGTGATCATCGCCGCGCGCAAGCCCGAGCACCTGGAGGACAACATCAAGTCCGTCGACCTTGTGCTGCCGCCGGACATCGTGAAGATGCTCGAAGATGCCTCGGACCCGGGAACGCCATACCCGAAGTGGATGCTCCTTCAACTCGACGCCACCGAGGACCCGCGGCCGAAGCTCCTGTACCCCGAGCGCTACATGGCGGGGGGCCCCTGGAAAGACCTCCGGGGACAGGGGTGGTCCGGCTGATCGGCACGGGCAGCGAAAGCGATTGGATGACCGCCCCAGCGCGGGCGGTCATCTCCCGATTGTCTGAAGGGACAAAGAGTGATCTACTTATGGCGGTTCCACCGAATGTGCGCGTGAGGTGCCGTGATGGCGGCGGGAGATCCTAGTGTCTAAGCAGGAAGTCGAAGTCCTGAGAGTCCTTGAATTACTCTGCGAAAACAATCATCCGATCGGAATTTCGGAGCTCTCCGAGCTCATGCTCTCGGCGAAAAGCGTCGTCTTCAACAGGATCCAGACCCTCGTGGACAAAGGCTACGTGGAGCAGGATGAGCACACGAAGCGCTACACCCTCACGACCAAGCTTCTCGAGCTGACGAACAGCTCCCTGCGGGGCTACTACGAGCGGACCAGCATCCACAAGTACCTGAAGATCATCGCCCAACAGACGTCCCAGTGTACGTACTTCGGGCTTCGGAACAGGCAGAACAGGGTGGTCTATGTCGATCGGTATACGAACGAGAGCGCGATCACCGTGTACAATATCGGCGACAGTCCTCTCCCCCATTGCACGGCGCATGGCAAGGCGCTGCTCGCCTTCCTGAGCCTCGAGGAGATCGAGGCCGCGGTGAAGAGGCCGTTGGAACGGTTCACGGACCACACGATCGCCGAGGGGGAGAAGCTCATGGAGGAGCTGCGGCTGGTCCGGCAGAGCGGCGTCGCCTACGATTATGAGGAAAGCGTCCCCGGCGTCCGCTGTGTCGCCGCGCCCGTTTTCAACAGCTACCGCCAGGTCATCGGGTCGATTGGCATTTCGGGCATGGCCACGGTGCTCACCGCCGAGATATTGGAGAGTCACGCCAAGGTCGTGAAGGACGTGGCGGAGAAAGTCAGCATCTCCATCGGAAACGATATCGCCTTCTAAGCATTTCCGGGCGGGCAAGGAGTGAACGCGATGCAGCGCATCATCAACGATCCCAACGCGGTGGTCGCCGACATGTTGAAGGGGTTTTTCAAGGCGCACCGTGACATCGTCATGCGTACCGAAAACCCCCGTGTCGTGAAGTACGTCGGAGCCCCGGTGAAGGGCAAGGTAGGCGTCGTGACGGGCGGTGGCTCCGGGCACAAGCCGGCGTTCATCGGCTACGTCGGGCGGAACATCCTCGACGCCGCTGCCGTCGGGGAGATCTTCTCGTCTCCGCCGGCAAACGCCTTCTACGACGCCTTCAAGGCGGCGGATGCGGGCAAGGGAGTCGCCTGCCTCTTCGGCAACTACGCCGGGGACACCATGAATGTCAGGATGGCCATCGAGCTCGCCGAGGAATCGGGCATCACGGTGAAGACAGTGGTGGCGAACGACGACGTGCCCTCGGCCCCCCGTGACGAGCGGGCACGGAGGCGCGGCGTCGCCGGAGAAGTGCTCATGTGGAAGGTCGGAGGAGCGCGAGCGGCGCTCGGCGGAAGCCTCGACGAGGTCATCGCCGCGGCGCAGAAGGCGATCGACAGCACGCGGAGCATCGGCGTCGGGCTCTCCCCGTGCACCATCCCGGCCGTCGGTCACCCCAACTTCTCCATCGAACCGGGAAAGATGGAGGTCGGCATAGGCCACCACGGGGAGCGAGGGATCAAGGTCGATGCGCTGAAGTCGGCGCGAGAGATCGCGACGATGATGACGGAGGTGGTCCTCCCCGACCTTCCGTTCGCGCGGGGAGATGAAGCGGTGGTCCTTCTCTCGGGGCTCGGCGCGACGCCTGTCATGGAGCTCTACATCCTCTTCGATGCCATCGAGGAGCGCTTGGCGGCGGCCGGCATCTCCCTGTACCGGACGTACATCGGGAACTATTTTACCTCCCTGGAAATGATGGGGGCGACCCTGACGCTCATGAAGGTCGACGACGAGCTGAAAAAGCTTGTGGACCTGGACGTTCACTGCATGGGGCTCACCCAGTTCGGGAGATGAGGACATGACAGTATTGACAAGCCGTGACGGCGGGCTCATTGTCTCCAACCTCATCTCGGCCGTCGAGTCGGCTGCGAAAATGCTCAGCGACATCGACGGGGAGATCGGCGATGGCGACCATGGCGTCAACATGAAAAAGGGGTTCGCCATGTGTGCGGAACGCCTGGCGGGCACCCCGTACGACCTGGCCCAGGGGCTCTCCACCCTGGGCATGACGCTCCTGGGCGAGATCGGCGGCTCGATGGGTCCCCTGTACGGCACTTTCTTCCGCGAAATGGCGAAGGCGGCGAAGGGCCATGAGTCTGTCGGCATCGAGGTCTTCGACGAGATGCTGGAAAATGCAGCCGCCGGCGTCGTGCGGGTCGGAAACGGGAAGCGGGGAGACAAGACGATGCTCGACTGCCTGCTGCCCGCCGTCGACGCGTTCCAGGCAGCGCGGAACCGGGGCGCGGACTTTGCGAAGGCCTTGGCGGAGATGGCGGAAGCGGCGGAGAAGGGCAAAGAGTCAACGCGCGACATGATTGCGCGGGTGGGAAGGGCGAGCAGGCTCGGGGAACGGTCGCGCGGGACACTCGACGCGGGCGCCTGTTCTTGCTCTGTCATCCTCCGATCCCTGGCGGACTCGATCACAGGCATTATCAGCAGGCAGGATGCCTGACCTCTGCGTCAGCGCCGAGCTGCAGCCACGGCGATGAAGCCCTTCATCAATTACCTGGACTCCGTGATCTCCTGATTCCCGGCGTCCGGCCGGTCCGCCCGGCGCAGCGAGGGGAACAGCAGGGCCCAGAGGGAAACAACCACGATCGTTCCCACTCCTCCCAGAACGGCGGCGGGGACTGTTCCCAGCCACGCCGCCGTTGTCCCTGACTCGAACTCTCCGAGCTGGTTTGAAGCCCCAATGAATACGGAGTTCACCGCGCTCACGCGACCCCGCATGTCGTCAGGCGTGTTGATCTGAACGAGGGTCTGGCGGATCACCACGCTCACCATGTCCGCGGCTCCAAGACATGCCAGCGCCGCCAGCGAGAGCCAGAAGGAACGGGACAGGCCGAAGAGGATTGTCATCAGGCCGAACAGGGCGACGCAGGCGAACAGCTTGGCCCCCGCGTGACGTGCCATCGGTTTCCGCGCCAGGAAGAGCGCCACCGCCGCCGCGCCCAGTGCGGGAGCGCTGCGCAGCAGCCCGAGCCCCCACGAGCCGAGGTGGAGGATGTCACGGGCATAGATCGGCAGGAGCGCCGTGGCGCCCCCAAAGAGAACGGCGAAAAGGTCGAGGTAGATCGCGCCCAGGATCAGCGGGCGCGAAAAGACGAAGCGAAGGCCCCCGAAAAGCCCCTCAAGTCCCGGCTTGGCCGCGGCCGCCACGTGGAGGCGAACCTGTAACCGGGAGATCAGGAGGACGGAGCAGGCGTAGCATCCCGCGGAAACAGCGTACACGCAGGCCGGCCCGAAGGCGTACAGCAGGCCGCCGACGGCCGGCCCGGCAATAGTGGCGGCCTGGAATACGCTGGAGTTCCAGGCAACGGCCTTCGGGAAATCCTCCTGTGAGACGAGAAAGGGAACAAGGGACTGGCTCGCCGCTCCCAGGAATGCCTGCCCGACCCCGATGAGGCCGACCACGGGGAAAATCCACGCCGCGCGCGCACTCGGAATGATCGAGATGGCAAGAAGCATGAGGGCAACGAGAATCTGCAGGGAGTAGCCCGCCAGCAGGATGGAGCGCCTCTCAAGCCGGTCGGCCGCAAGACCGCCCGGCAAGGCGAGGAGCAGGGCCGGCAGGAACTGTACGAGCCCCACCATGCCGAGGGCGAAGGCGCTCCGCGTGAGCTCGTACACGTGCCAGCCGACCGCGACGGTGAGCATGAGCGATGACAGGGAGGAGAGGGCGCGTGCTCCCAGGAAATCGCGGAAGTCGCGATTGCGGAAAAGCGAGGCACCGGGGCTGGCAGGTATTTTCACGATGAAAAGAAGCTATCGATCCTCTGCCGGGAAGGGAAGCGTCGCGGAAAAAAGCGGACCGGCACCCGGGTGACGATCGGCATTGACGTGGGGCGTGAAGGATGAGCGAGCGCGCTTGACAGCGCTTGGTATTTCGCTAGGGTAGATGCCCGGGGCCCATAGCTCAGTTGGTTAGAGCGGCGGACTCATAATCCGTTGGTCCGGGGTTCAAGTCCCTGTGGGCCCACCTTTCTTACTCACCCCTCACAGCATTCCAAGCATGCTACTTTAGGCACTTGCCAAAGATGAGCAAATTAGTTATTATGTTACTAAATTATTTAGTTAATAAAGTTTTTACTAAATAATTAAGTTATGTTCTAAATAGGAGGAAGCTTGTGGAAAGCACCAGAGAGGTCAGAGATTTGATGGATAAGCTGAAAACTGTCGATTACATCATGCACCGCAAACTCTGGCAGAAGCTCAACCTCAAGGAGAAGCCGGCAAGCGTCATGATCCTGGCCCGTCTCCTCGTGACGGCCAGGGACAACCCGGGCGGGATCCGCGTCTCGGACCTGGCTGGCTCTTTCAACGTCACCGCATCCGGCGTCACCCAGCTCGTCACGGGCCTCGAGGAGCGCGGCTATGTTGCCCGCACCATGGACCCCGATGACCGCAGGGGCGTGCTCGTCCACCTCACCGAACCGGGCGCGCGGGAGGCTGAGGCGATCATGACTACCGTCGATGCGGTCTTCTCGGGCCTCGTCGATCACCTGGGACACGAGAAGAGCCGCCAGCTCCTGGACCTCCTGACCGACGTGACGCGGTACTTTGAAGGGCTCGATGCCCGGAGCCGCACGGAATCCGAGCAACGGTAAGGAACACATGAACAGTACTCGATCGGTTTCAGCACGGACCCTGTCCGCCGGCATCGTCATCCTGGCGGGAGCGGTGTTTCTCAGTGGGCTGGGCGCGGACCCGCGACCCTTGTCCCCCCGGGAGGCGGTGAGCGCAGCCCTTTCCAGCGACGCGCGCGTAGAAAGCGCCACCTATGACTGGCTTGCGGCCCAGACGAAGGCGCGGGAGGCGGGACTGCGAAAGCTGCCGTCGCTTTCCCTCGGCGCCGGCTACACCCGGCTCAGCCACGTCGACTCCTCGATCAGCTTTTCCGGATTGACCTTCGCGCTTCCCTCGCTGGACGACTCGTTCCAGCTGAGCGCCAGCCTGCAGTATCCCCTGTTCACCGGCTTTCGCGTCGAGGAATCCGCGAAGCTCGCCGAGGTGCAGGCGCAGGGCAAGGGGATAGCGGCGGAGATGATCAGGCGCTCGATCATCTTCGAAGCGCAGCGCGTATACTGGGAGACCCAGCGCTCCACGCTCAATGTCGGCATGCTCAAGGAAAGCCTCGCGCTGGCCGCGCAGAACCTCGAGGTCACCAGGCAGCAGCTCGCCCACGGGTCGGCCATGAATGCGGACCTCCTCACCGCGCAGATGCGCTACGACCAGGCGGCCATGGACCTGGGCGCGGGGACCGCGGCGCAGAAACAGGCGTTCTGGACCCTTGCATCCCTCGTGGAAGGCTCACGCGGCACGGACCTGACCCAGTGGGCCGCGGCCGACCCCGAGACCACCTTCGCCTTGACGGCGAAGCCCGAGCCCGTCCCCGACAGCCGCTTCCCCACGTTGATCGAAGCGGAGCTGATTGGCCGGGCGCTGGCCAACCGGCCAGAGACGCGCGCGGCGAGCCTCATCTCCGCGTCAGCCGAGATCGGCCGAAAGATCGCGGAGGCACCCCTGTATCCCACCGTCTCCATCACGGGCGGTTATCTCTTTGCCGATCCCAATCCCCGGGTCCCCTTCCAGACAGACCCCTGGACATTCACGGGCACGTGGAGCCTCGGCCTGGCCCTGAGCTACGACCTGGGAGGCCTGCCGGCGAACCTCGCCGCCCGCGACGCCCAGGGGCAGGCGGTGGAGAAGAACCGGGCCGACGAGCGACACCAGAAGGAGGCGGTGGTCCTCGACGTGCGCGCAAGCCTTCTTGCCTTCCAGCAGACCCGCAGGGACTACGTGCTGGTGTCGGGCATGATCGACCAGGCGCGGGAGAACGAGCGGGTCACCGAGGAGAAGGTGGCGGCCGGCACCGCCTCAGAGCTCGATTTTCTCGGCGCGCGCACCGCGCGCCTGAAGGTGGAGTTCGCGATCACCAACAAGCTGATCGACCAGCAGGTGGCGGCGGCGGACCTGGAGCGGGCAGCGGCGCTGGCGCCGCTCGACTGAGAGGAGCGACGCATGCTGAAGCTCATGAGAATGCTGCGGCCGTACGCGCTGCCCATCGCCGCGGTCATCATCGTCGTGTTCCTCCAGGCCATGGGTGACCTGTACCTGCCCACCCTGATGTCCGACATCGTCAACCGGGGCATCACCAACAGCGACATCGAATACATCACCCATACGGGGCTCACGATGCTCGCCGTGGCACTCGGCTCCTCCATCTGCGCGGTGGTCGCCAGCTATCTCTCGGCACACATCGCGATGGGCTTCGGCGAGGCCATCCGCGGCCGGATCTTCCGCACCGTCTCCGGCTTCTCCCTGGTGGAGTTCGACAAGGTCGGCACCCCCTCGCTCATCACGCGCAGCACCAACGACGTGACCCAGATCCAGAACGTCATGGTGATGTCCATCCGCATGATGATCGGGGCGCCCATCACCGCCATCGGGGGCATCATCCTCGCGCTGCAGAAGGACCGGGGCCTTGCCTGGATCATCGCCGTCGTGCTTCCCCTCCTCGCCGTGGTGATCACGGTGGTGGCGGTGCGGGGCTTCCCTCTCTTCCAGTCCATCCAGAAGAAGATCGACAGGATCAACCTCATCGTGCGGGAGAACCTCACCGGTATCAGGGTCATCCGGGCCTTCAACCGGGGGGCCGCGGAAAAGACGCGCTTCAACGAGGCCAACAGCGACCTCACGGAGACCTCCATCCGCGTGAACAAGATGTTCGCCGTGCTCTTCCCCGTGATGATGCTGATCATGAACTTCACCACCCTCGCCATTCTCTGGTTCGGCTCCAAGCGGGTGGACCTGGGCACCTCCAAGGTCGGCGACATGATGGCGTTCCTCCAGTACGCCATGCAGATCCTCTTCTCCTTTCTCATGGCCTCCATCATGTTCATCATGGTCCCACGGGCCCAGGCGTCGGCCACCCGCATCAACGAGGTGCTCGAGCTGGAGAACGAGATCGTCGACCCGCCGCGCCCCCAGCGGCCGCAGGCGGACAGCCGCGGATACGTGGAGTTCAGGAACGTGAGCTTCCAGTACCACGGCGCCGAGGAGCCGGCGGTCCGCGACATCTCCTTCCTGGCCCGGCCCGGGGAGACGACGGCCATCATAGGAAGCACCGGCTCGGGCAAGACCACCCTGCTCTCCCTGATCCCCCGCTTCTACGACGTGAGCGCCGGCTCGGTGCTCGTTGACGGCCTGGACGTGCGCGATATGGGCCAGGCGGAGCTTCGCTCCCGTATTGGCTACGTGCCGCAGAAGGCAGTGCTCTTCACCGGCACCGTTGCGGAGAATATCCGCTTCGGCAGGGAGGACGCGAGTGACGAGGAGGTCCGCCGCGCCGCTGGGACCGCCCAGGCGCTGGAGTTCGTCACCGCCATGGAGCAGGGCTTCGATTCGCCGATCTCCCAGGGGGGCACCAACGTCTCGGGCGGGCAGAAGCAGCGCCTGTCGATCGCGCGGGCCCTGGTGCGCCGGCCCGACATCTACCTTTTCGACGACAGCTTCTCCGCCCTGGACTTCAAGACCGACTCCCTCCTGCGGGCCGCGCTGCGCCGCGAGACGGCGGATGCGACGGTCATCATTGTCGGCCAGCGGGTGGCCACCATCATGGACGCCGACAGGATCATCGTGCTGGACGAGGGGAGGATGGTCGGCATGGGCACCCACCGGGATCTGTACGCCGACTGCGCCATCTACCGCGAGATCGTGGCCTCGCAGCTTTCCGAGGAGGAAATCGCATGAGCGACGGACAGCGGTCGGCGCAGAAACCGGGCGGCGCGGGCCGCCCGGGCGGCCTGGCGGGGCGGGGCGGGTTCGGCTTCGGCGGCGGCGGCGCGGCCGAGAAGCCAAAAGACATGAGGAAGACGCTGCGCCGGCTGGTCGGCTACTTCGGCCCGCGGCGCCGCCAGATCGGGGTGGTCATGTTCCTCGCGGTGCTCTCCACCACCTTCAGCATTGTCGGGCCGAAGCTCATGGGCAAGGTCACGACGAAGCTTTTCGACGGGCTGATGGGCAAGTTCGTCGCGGCGGCTCTGCACAAGCCTCTGCCCGCCATCGACTTCAATTACATCTCCGGCATGATCGTGCTGCTCATATTCTTCTACGTGGTAAGCGCGCTGCTCTCCTACCTGATGCAGTACCTGATGTCCGACGTGGCGCAGAGGATCGTCTACGACCTGCGCCGCGACACCAGCGAGAAGCTGCACCGCCTGCCGCTGCGGTACTTCGACGCACGGAGCCACGGCGACGTGATGAGCCGCGTCACCAACGACATCGACACCGTCGGGAGCACCCTCCAGCAGAGCCTCACGCAGCTCATCACCTCCCTTGCCACCATCATCGGCGTCGTCATCATGATGCTGACCATCAGCCCCCTTCTGACCCTGATCAGCCTCCTCACCCTGCCGGTGGCTGCCCTGGGGATCTCGCGGATCATGAAGAAGTCCCAGGGCAACTTTGCCGCGCAGCAGAAAAATCTCGGGGCGCTCAACGGTCACGTGGAGGAGATGTACTCGGGGTTCAAGGTGGTGAAGGCCTTCGGCAGGGAGGAGCACTCCCTGCGGCAGTTCGACCAGATCAACACCTCCCTCACCAACGCCTCCTGGAAGGCCCAGTTCGTCTCGGGGATCGTCATGCCGCTCATGAACTTCATCAACAACATCGGCTACGTGCTGATCTGCGTGATCGGCGGGATCCTGACGGCCCGCAAGACCCTCACCCTGGGCGACATCCAGGCCTTCATCCAGTACTCGCGGCAGTTCACCATGCCGATTGCACAGACGGCCAACATCGCCAACGTGCTGCAGTCGGCCCTGGCCGCATCTGAGCGGGTCTTCGAGGTGCTCGACGAGCCAGAGGAGGAGCCAGATCGCGCCGACGCGGCGGCGGTGGCGGCGCCGCTGGGCCACGTGTCCTTCCGCAACGTGAACTTCGGCTACAGCGACGACGCCATACTGATGAAGGACATCAACATCGACGTGCGCGCGGGGGACACGGTGGCCATCGTCGGCCCCACGGGCGCCGGCAAGACCACGCTGGTGAACCTCCTCATGCGCTTCTACGAGCTGAAGGGCGGGGCCATCCTCGTGGACGACATGGACATCAGGACAATGCCCCGCGGGGAATTGCGCAGGATTTTCGGCATGGTGCTGCAGGATACGTGGCTGTTCAACGGCACCGTCCGGGAAAACATCGCCTACGGCCGCGAAGGGGCTACAGAGGAGGAGGTCGTCCGCGCGGCCGCGGCGGCCCACGCCGACCATTTCATCCGTGCGCTGCCCGAGGGATACAACACGATCATCGGGGAGGATGCCTCCAACATCTCCCAGGGGGAGCGGCAGCTCCTGACCATCGCGCGGGCCATCCTCTCCGACCCGCGCATCCTGATCCTGGACGAGGCGACAAGCAGCGTGGACACGCGCACGGAGGTCTATATCCAGAAGGCGATGCGCGAGCTGATGAAGGGAAGGACGAACTTCGTCATCGCGCACCGCCTGTCCACCATCCGCGATTCGGAGATGATTTTCGTCATGAACAAGGGTGACATCATAGAGACGGGCAATCACAAGGAGCTGCTGGCAAAGGGCGGCTTCTACGCGGACCTGTACAACAGCCAGTTCGCCGGCGCGGCCATCGACGAGCAGACAGCGTAACGAGGAGCATGAAATGAGCACGAACAACGAACAGAACACCGCCGGGGCAAAAGGACCGGCGAAGAAGAAGATCCGCAAGGGCCCCCGGGTGGTCGGCCTGATCATCCTGGTTGTCGTCGTCATCGCCGGCGCCTGCTACGGCGGGCTGTGGTGGATCGACTCGGCTGCCTACGTGAGCACCGACGACGCGGCCATCGACGGGCGGCAGGTGAAACTGAGCCCCAAGATGCTGGGCCGCATCGGAACGGTCCTGGTGACCGAGGGGGAGAAAGTGAAGGCAGGCCAGCTGGTGGCCCTCCTGGAGGACAAGGACCTGCGCGCCCAGGAGGCGCAGGCCGCCGCGTCGCTCACCTACGCCAAGGAGAACCTGGCACTCGCCAAGGTCACCCTCGACAAGAGCCAGGAGGACTTCGACCGCACGAACAAGCTCTACGCCGCGGCGGCGGCCACCCGCGAGAGCTTCGAGCACGCGAAGAGCGCCCTGCAGACGGCGAAGGCCCAGTACACGCTCGCCGAGGCCTCCGTGGATACCTCCACCGCGCAGCTGGGGGTGATCGAGGCCCAGGTTCTCAACGTGAAGATCACCACCCCGATCGACGGCACGGTGGAGAAGGTGACCCTGAATGCCGGCGACCTGGTGCAGCCGGGCCAGACCATCCTCTCGGTGAACAACCTCGACGCTATCTGGGTGATCGCCAACTTCGAGGAGACCAAGATCGGCCGGATCCGCGTCGGGGCACCGGTGAAGATCAACGTCGACGCCTACAACGGGCGTCCGCTGGTGGGCACGGTGGACATGATCAGGGCCGGCATCGTTCCCTCGGCCTTCCAGATCGGCGACTTCACGAAGACCACCCAGCGCGTACCGGTGAAGATCACCTTCAGCTCGCCGCTGGATGCGCTCACCATGCTCCCCGGCATGTCCGTGGAGGTGAAGGTGCGCACGCCGGCAAAGCTTCCCGAGTTCGCCCTGCGGCTGAAGTTCTTCTAGGAGGCCGGCGGTCAGAACGCTATGTCTTGCCGATGCTGATGCTCACCTTGTCAGCGACATCCTTGACGATCTTCAGCGCTGCAATTGCTCTTGTCCTTTGGGTTCCTGCTCTTCCAGCGCCCGATACGCGACCTTGCCTACCAGCGTGAGCGGCAGCCGTTCGCGGAACTCGATGCAACGGGGGCAGGAATGGGGCATCAGCTCCTTCCTGCACAGCTCGAGCAGCTCCCGCTCCAGGTCCGGGTTCGCCTGCCACCCCGCGTTCAGGGTGACGAACCCCTTGGGGACTTGCAGCTTTGTCGGGTGCGAAACGCCGATCACGCAGGAGAGCCTGACCGCCGGGTGCTTGTTCAACACGTCCTCGATCTGCGAGGGATAGACGCTGATGCCCGAGGTCTTGATGATCCGCTTCACGCGCTGCTTGAAATAGAAGAAACCGTCCTCGTCCATGAACCCCAGGTCGCCGGTATGCAGCCATACATGGCCGTCCTCGTGCCTGCGAAGGGTGACGGCGGTTTCCCCGGGATCGTTGAGATATCCCAGCATCAGGGTGGGCCCGCTCACGCAGATCTCCCCGTCCACCCGAGGGGCGACCTCCGCCGTTGTGCCCGGAGCGACCACTTTCGCGAGCATATCGGGATAGGGGACTCCCATGCTCGCTTCCTTGTAATGATCCTGGGGCATCAGCATGTTGGCGGTCACCGACTCGGTGAGCCCGTAGCCTTCCCGCAGCGGCGTGCTGCAACCGTTCTTCCGCAGCACCGCTTCGAACCTGTCCTTTGTCTGCCTGCTGAGGCTGTCCCCGCCGCAGAACAGGCCCTTGAAGCTGCCCAGGGGGGTCGCCTGGAACTTCGCGTTGGCCGCCAGCGCATCGAAGAGAGTGGGGACTCCCGCCATGTATGCCGGCTTGTGCTTTGCCACCAGCGCGGCCAGGCCGTCCGGGGTGAAGCGGGGCACGAGGATGCACGTCCCACCCTGTATCAGTATGGCGTGGATTCCCACGGCCAGCCCGAAGCCGTGGAACATGGGCAGTATCGAGAGCATGGAATCCCCGGGCCGGATCGGGCCTCCCGCCGCATTGGTCTGGATGGCGAGCACGTTGCAGTTGTGGCTGGAGAGCATGATGGCCTTGGAGACGGCCGTCGTGCCCCCGCTGAAGAGGAACAGGGAAAGGGCGTCGGGGGACAGCGGGTTGGGGTCCTCGAGATCGGGGGCGTTCTGCCGCTCCAGCTCTTTCCACCTGATGATGCCGGGGTCGGCGGGCACCGGGGGGATCTTGCGCGCTTCCGTCACGGCGAACCCGAGCTTCATCAGAGGGCCCATGCAGTCAGAGGCGCCGCAGATCACCACGCGGGCGAGATCCGTCTGGCCGCGCACCTCGGCAAACCGCGGATAGAAGGCGTCGAGGGTCACGGCCCACGTGCAGGAGGTCTGGCGCGCATAGCCGCGGATTTCCGCCGGAGCGGAGAGGGGATGGATCATCGCCGGCACGGCGCCAAGACGGTTCAACGCGTAGAACACAATGACCGACTGCGGGATGTTCGGCAGGCAGACAAGGACGTGGTCTCCCCTCTTCATGCCCGCGGCAGCCAGCGCGCGGCTTATCCGGGCGATGCGGCCGTCCAGCTCGCCGTGGCTGATCCGTGCTCCCATGAACATCAGCGCGGGCATCCCGGGCTGCGCGAGGGCCGCGTGGTGCAGGGCCGCGCAGAGCGTCTCCTTCGGGTAGGAGAGGGTGTGC
>JBEKVA010000003.1:0-29089 GCA_049514475.1 Spirochaetia bacterium | reverse complement strand
CTGTCATTTTTCCGCGCAGGTGCTCTCATGACGGCGGCCTTGTGCGCTTCAGATTTCCGAGGGCCCGCTCGACGCGCTGCGCGACGCTCAGAGGAACGCCCTTTTCATCCACCAGCCGCACCGCCCCGCGCACCAGCCGGGTACGCCAGTCGATGGCAGCGGGAAACTCCCCGCGGCACGCCCACAGGTAGGGGACGGGGAGGAAACCCGCCGCGAAGATGCCGTACAGCCCCGCCGGGGTCCAGGGACCTTCGATGGAGGTCTCGATGGCGCGCAGGACCGCCTGCGCCTCCGCCACCAGCTCCTCGGTGCGCGCCTTCACCTCGGGGCTTTCACCTGCGTCATCGATGAGCCCTTTCTTCCGCAGCCCGCGGTATTCCGCCAGCGCGTGGCGGCAGATCTGCACGCTCTCGGTGATCACCGCCGGGTCGGCGAAGCGCGTGGCCTCCGTCCAGCTCACCACGTGTATGATCCCCGGGCTCTCCGCGCTGCGCGGCTCTATGTCATCCATCAGGGCCGTGACGGCGGCGAGCTGCGCCTTGGCGCGCCGCGGGTCGGCCGACAGGTAGTCGAGCCCGGTCCGCGTCTGCAGCACCACGGTGAAGCTGCCGTCCTCCAGGCCGCGGAGCATCCTCAGCAGGGCGCGGGACTTCGCAAGGTCCTGCACGCCCCAGGTATACTTCGGCGTGTTCAGCATGTTCTGCGCGATCAGCACCCGCACGCCCGCCTCCTTGGCCGCGCGCGCGGCAATGTACCCCGAGAGGACGTAGGTGGCGTCATCAGCGCCGCGGAAGGCGAAGTGGTGGGGGACATTCGGCTCGAAGGGCTTGCCGGCGGAGGCGATGTAGCGCAGCGCGGCATGCTGCTGCTGGAGGTTTTCCCGCAGGGGGTAGGGGCCGCGGTTGTCGATGGCGCAGAACCACCACACCGAGAGGGCGTGCCACGCGTTGTGAATGGTCTGGTCGTTGATGCGCGCCATGGCGGCGAGGTCCTTCGTGCCGGCGTAGGAGCGCACGAGCATGGGGCGCGCCGCGCGCCAGGCGGCGGCAAGCTCCTCCCGCGAGTTCAGCGGCACCCCGCCGCCGTCGGTGCTCTCCCCCCAGTCCTCGCCGAACCTCGACTGGGAGAGCTGGGAGTTGCCGATGGACAGCACGTCGAGATGGCCGAGCGCCGCCAGCTCCCGTGTCCAGCGCATGAAGGTGCGCACCGCTTCCTCCCGGTCAGGCAGGTACTGGCCCATGTGCGCCCTGTACAGCGGCAGAGTGCCCGAGCGGACCGCGTGACCCAACCGCGCGACCACGCTGTCCTGCTCTCCACCGAATGCGGGGTATCCGCTGCGGTCAGGCGGGCTCACGCCCAGGTAGTCGCCCTTGTCGATGAGCTGCTCGCCGAAGGCGAGCCTGTCGCTGTCATAGGCAAGGGCCCGCGCCGACTCCGGGGGCAGGGCGGCCATCCGCAGGCCCAGCCTCGCGAGGGTCTCCTGGTGGGTTTCCTCCCCGTCGAAGACCGCCGCCACGCGCGGCACCCTTTCCCGTGCAAGACGGCACGCCTGCGGGAGGCCCGCGAAATACAGCGCGCGCAGCGGGCCTCCCTGGTCGGAGAAGAGCGATCGGCGCTCAAGCTGCCGGGTGAGGCGGGCCAGCAGATCGACCCCGTCCTCGGGGCTCAGCCTGTAGGAGAAGCCCAGCCGCGTGAGTCTCTCTTCCCTGATCCAGGCCTCGATGGCCGCCGACTCCCGCTCTCCCTCGGGCCTGTCGCAGGCGCTGCAGACGGGTGGCGCGGCATAGGCCACCTCGCGGCCGCACTCGGCGAGAAGCTCGCCAATGGAGGTAACGCCGAGCACGTGTGCGTCAACGCTGGGTTTGATGATGCCCAGCCGTTCCGATGGGCTCCAGCTCTCTTCCATGCCCCCTCCCTCCCGGGTGCCTGGCCTTCCCCGGACGCCTCCTTCACCTCCCGCGCTGATTCTACGGCAATGAAAAGGCCGCCCTATAGCACCATTCTATACGGCGGCCTGACCATGCGCACATTTCGCACAGGACCCGAACCACGCTGTCCGCTACAAATATACAGTCAGTGCCGCACAGGGACAATCCGCGCGCGCACCACCACGACGGCGGGGCGCATGTGAGCCTGGGCCGGAAGCTCCTGGCACGCGCCCCTCCCTCTTGAACAGGAGCTCATGTTACAGTCTATGGTACAGACTATTATCGATTGTTGATGGGAGGCCCTCATTTGAACGAAACGGTGACCTACGATCATCTGCCCCGTTCGCTGAATACACGCGTTCTGGTGACCGGGGGTGCCGGTTTCCTGGGCAGCCACCTCTGCGATCGGCTGATCAAGCGCGGCTCTGACGTCATCTGCCTGGACAACTTCTTCACGGGGCAGAAGCGCAACATCGCGCACCTTGTCGGCAAACCATTTTTCGAGGTCGTCCGTCACGACGTGACCTTCCCGTATTACGCCGAGGTGGATCGCATCTTCAACCTGGCCTGCCCCGCGAGTCCTCCCCACTACCAGTACGACCCGGTGCAGACGACGAAGACCTCGGTGCACGGGGCCATCAACATGCTCGGGCTTGCAAAGCGTGTCCGGGCCCGGATCCTCCAGGCCTCCACGAGCGAGGTCTACGGAGACCCCGAAGTGCATCCGCAGACGGAAAGCTACTGGGGGCGCGTAAACCCGATCGGCCTCCGGTCCTGCTACGACGAAGGGAAGCGGTGCGCTGAGACCCTCTTCTTCGACTACTGGCGGCAGAACAAGGTGGACATCAAGGTCGTGAGGATTTTCAACACCTACGGCCCGCGCATGCATCCCTACGACGGGCGCGTCGTCAGCAACTTCATTGTGCAGGCATTGAAGGGCGAGGACATCACCATCTACGGCGACGGGTCGCAGACCCGGTCCTTCTGTTACGTCGATGATCTCCTTGATGCATTGATGGCGATGATGGACACCGCGGAAGGCTTCACGGGCCCGGTCAACGTCGGAAATCCCGGGGAGTTCACAATGCTCGAGCTGGCCCAGCTGGTCATCAAGCTGACCGGAGCGCGATCTCACCTCCTGTTTCGTCCCCTCCCGCCGGATGACCCGCGGCAGCGCAAGCCGGACATCACGCTGGCCCGCGCGGAGCTGGGCTGGGAACCAAAAGTGGACCTGGAGACGGGTATCGGCCGAACGATCGAGTATTTCAAGGGACTGCATGTAGCCTCATGATGGTTGAGGGGTCCGTCCCGGCCCCTCAGCCTCCAAATCCGGACAGCGCCGCGCGGTGTAGCAATGAGCAAGGAGATTAAACCATGAGCTCACATGCGAACATCGCGGCATGGGGACGGACCGGCAGGCTGCTGCTCTCTCTCGGATTGCTGCTCGGCTTGTCAGGGGTCGTGTCGGCCCAGGGGAACGGCGGCGACACGCTGTATTTCATCCAGGTGTCCGACACCCACTGGGGCTTCAACAACCCCAAGATCAATCCCGATTACGCGGGGACACTGAAAAAGGGGATCGCGGAGATCAACGCGCTGCAGGGCACGCCGGATTTCCTGATCTTTTCAGGGGACGAGACGCACATCACCAACGACGATGCCGTCCGGCGGCAGCGGATGACGCAGTTCAAGGACATCATCTCCGGGTTGAACGTGCAGACCATCAAGTTCATTCCCGGCGAGCATGATGCAAGCCTGGACAACGCGAAGGACTACAAGGAGTTCTTCGGGGACACTCACTACACCTTCGAGGTGAGGGGCGTTCACTTCATCGTGCTGGACAACGTGACGAACACCGACGGAAGCCTGGGCGATGAGCAGCTCTCGTGGCTGGCGGGCGTGCTGAACACCATCGATAAGGCCTCACCGGTTGTCCTGTTCGCCCATCGCCCCCTGCTGGACGTCTTTCCCGCGTGGGGATGGCGCACGAAGGACAGTGCCCAGGCCCTGGCGCTTCTCAAGCCGTTCAAGAACGCGACCCTCTTCTACGGCCACATCCACCAGGAACGGGAGGACGCGGCCGAAGGGTTCACCCAGCACGCGGCCCAGGGCATGATGTTTCCGCTGCCGGCCCCCGGGTCGGTGGACAAGCCGAACCCATTGCCGTGGGACCCGTCACATCCCTACCGTGGCCTCGGGTTTCGGACCGTGAAACTCGACCTGAAGACGGGTCATTTCAGCATCACCGAATACGGCATCACCCCGGAGGGGAAGCTCACGTCCAACTAGAAGGCGACTGAAAATGAAGACAGCTTTGATCGTGCTCGCGGCTGCCGTTTTGTGTGCCGCTTCGCTCTGGTCCCTGCCGACCGTCGACGGCAGAGTCATTGCCGGCGAATACAGCCGCTCGGTGTCCCTCCTGGACGGTGCGACCACCGTGTACTACCAGGTCGATGACGCCGGCGGGCTGTACCTGGCCGTCTCTGCCGCCACGAGCGGCTGGGTGGGGATCGGGCTCGGGTCCGTGGTGATGGACGGCGCGCACATCTTCATGGGCTACCTCAAGGACGGAGCGCCCGTATTCAGCGAGCAGGTCGGGGACGGTCACGGTCATCACTCCAGCCCGGGCTCCACCGCAGATGCCTCCGCGGTGGGCCAGAAGGACGGTGTTACGACGATCGAGTTCCACATCCCAGCGGGCGCGCTTCCTCTGCCTGCCGGGAAGATCAATTTCATCACGGCGTTCTCGGGGTCCGCAGACCTGAGCACCTATCACGAGGACAACCGCGATTCTGGCTCTCTCGACCTGACCCGCCCGAAGTGAGGAAGCGGTGCCGCGGGTGTGCGGACCCGGCGGCCCGGCATCCGATGCGGACCGCTGCCGCCCGCCAGCATGGTTCGTCAAAAAAAGCCGCCTGCATTTCGCAGGCGGCGGGTAGATAACTTGAAAATATTTCCCCGTGGAAGGGGAATACTTTCAGTCTCCTGCTACCAGGGCTTCTTTGTCGGAAGCACCTTGTCCACGTTGCTCTTGTCCACGATCTCGGAGCCGGTGTTGATGTTCTGGCCCTTGGTGAGGGGCTGGCCCTTGATGGCCTTGTACAGCTCCTGGATCCCGATGGTCCCCATGGCCGTGTAGTTCTGGCCGATCAGCTCGTTGACCATTCCGAGGTTCACGTACTTCAGCATGGGATAGAAGGTGTCGATGCTGACGATCTTCCCGCCCTTGCCCATGAAGTTCTTGATTTCCTTCAGCGCTTCGGGATCGGCGAAATACGGCCAGCCGCCGTCGAAGAACCACCCGGCGAGGTCCTTGTTGGCCGCGGTGTACTGGTTGACCACCTCGACCGACTTCTGCACGTCATCTTCGCCTGTCTGCACGGGGAGGGCCACGATCTTTGAGCCCTTGATCCCGTCCTTGAACCCGACGATGCGCTGCTCGAGGTTCGGCGCGCCCAGGACGCCGGTCAGGATGGCGACCTTCCCGCCCTTGGGAAGGAGCTTGATCATGAAATCGGCCGCCTGCTTGCCAATGCCGTAGTTGTCGGTGCCGGCGTAGAACAGGCGTTTGCTCTTCGGTGAATCGGAGTCGAAGGTGGCTACCTTGATCCCCTGGTCCATGGCGCGGTCGATGACGTCCTTCAGCGCGTCAGCGTCGTTGCAGCTCACCAGGATGCCGTCCACCTTCTTCTGGATCAGCCCTTCCAGGACGCTGACCTGCTCCGCCGCGTCCGACTTGGTGGATCCGACCCACAGGATGTTGATGCCCATCTGGGCGCCCGTCTTCTCGGCGGCGTCCTTGGCATCGAGGAAGATCGCGTTGTCCAATGCCTTGGGAACAACGGCGATGGTCAACTTTTTCTGGGCACTGGCGGTGAACGCCACGCCCAATGCCAGGACAAGAATCATGAAGACCAATGAAATACGCTTCATAGTCATAGACTCTCCTTTAAGGATCGTTTTAGTAGCCTCATGGCCTTCTGTCAAGTTGCGCCGAGGACCGGGCTTCAGCGCGACTGGCGGGAGCGTTGGCGCAGCAGGTCGAATGTCACGGCGACGATGATGACTGCGCCGATGACCGTCTGCTGCCAGTAGGCGGAAACGCTCAACAATATGAGGCCGTTCTTCAGCACGCCCATGATCGCTGCGCCCAGGATGGCGCCGAATACGGTGCCGACGCCGCCGGTGACGCTGGCCCCTCCAATGATGACCGCCGCGATGCAGTCAAGCTCGTAGCCGGCTCCCGCCGTGGACTGGGCCACACCCAGCCGGGCGGCCGTCGCCATGCCTGCGACGCCTGCCAGGATGCCGGACAGGGAATAGACGACTAATTTGATCCTCTTTGTGTTGACCCCGGAAACGCGCGCCGCCTCCTCGTTGCTGCCTGTGGCATAGATCCGCCTGCCAAGCACCGTGCGGTTCAGGAAAAACGTGAAGATGGCGCCAAGCAGGACCAGCAGGATGACGGGGAAGGGAATGATGCCGATGTATCCCTGGCCAATGAACTTGAAGACCGGCGGCAGGTCGGGAATGGGAAACCCGCCGGTGAGGGCGTAGGAGAGCCCGCGGGCAATGCTCAGCGTTCCCAGGGTCGCGATGAAGGGGGGGAGCCTGAGGCGCGTGATGAAAAGCCCGTTCATCAGGCCGAATGCCAGCCCGGAGACGACGCCCACCAGCAGGCCGACGGGGACTCCCAGCCCCAGTTTCGCCATGGCAAAAGCGCTGGTGACCCCGGCGAATGCGAACACGGAGCCGACGGAGAGATCGATGCCGCCGGTGACAATGACCATGACCTGGCCGATCGCCATGATGCCGATGAAGGAGAACTGGCGGAACACCGAGAGGAGGTTGTCCGAGGTGAGGAACTCCGAGGTAGAGACCGAGAGGACCGCCGCCATGAAGACCAGGATGATGATGATTCCGAAGACCGACGACCTGCGGAAGCGGGCCAGGAATCCCGACCTGTGAGACTGCCGTTCAGCCTGGCCGAGCGCCTGGTCCTCAGCGTGCCCTGTTCGCATTGCCTGCCTCCGCTTTTCCTCCGCCGCTCTGCGTCGCGTCGCTTCCCCGGGAGAGGGCCAGGGTGAGGATCTTCTCCTGGGTCGCATCCCTGCGAAGCAGCTCTCCCGTGATCTCCCCTTCGTGCATCACGATGATGCGGTCGCTCATGCCCAGTATTTCCGGCAGCTCGGAGGAGATCATGATGATCGCCACCCCCTCGCCCGCCAGGCGGCTCATGATCGAATGTATCTCCGACTTCGCCCCGACGTCCACGCCGCGCGTCGGCTCGTCCACGATCAGGATCTTCGGCTTGATGGCCAGCCACTTGGCCAGAACGACTTTCTGCTGGTTGCCCCCACTCAGGTGCAGGGCGAGCTGGTCCTGGCTGGAGGTCTTGATGGCAAGCGAGCTGATGTAGCTCTGCACCGCGGCGCGCTCCCGCCCGTTGCTCATTACCCCGCGGGTGCTGACGTTGGGGAGGCTCGCGATGGAGATGTTGTCCTTCACCGCCAATCCGAGCATCAGGCCCTTCAGCTTGCGGTCCTCGGGCACGAAGCCTATCCCCAGCCCGATGGCCTCGCGCGGGCTCCTGATCTGCACGGGCTTGCCGTCCAGGAGGATTTCCCCTGCCTCCCGCGCATCGATTCCGAAGATGGCCTGCAGGAGCTCCGAGCGGCCGGCGCCTACCAGCCCCGCAAACCCGAGGATCTCCCCCCGGCGCAGGGAGAAGCTCAGCCCCTTCTCTTCGCCGTTCCTCTTCAGTCCTTTCACGGCGAAAATCTCATCCGAGATCTCCGCCGCGACCTTCGGGAAGATGCTGGTGATCTCCCGCCCCACCATCATCTGGATCACGGCGTCCTCGGTGCTGCGCTTCGGGTCCAGCTCTCCCACCATTTCCCCGTCCCGCATGACGGCAATCCGGTCGGCAATGGCGAACACCTCGTCCAGCTTGTGGGAGATGAAGATGACCGACACCCCGCTGGCCTTGAGGTCCCTGATGATCTTGAAGAGGCGCTCGATCTCCCTGTCGGAGATCGAGGAGGTGGGCTCGTCCATGACGATGAGCTTGGCGTTGCGGGAAAGGGCCTTGGCGATTTCCACCATCTGGCGCTGGGCGATGGAGAGGCTGTGCACCAGGGTGGCGGGATCTATCGAGAGCCCGACGCGGTCGAGCACCAGCTTCGCTTCTTCCTGGGTCTTCTTCCTGTCGAGGAATATCCCGCCGCGCCGTTTCTCCTGCCCCACGAAGATGTTCTCCGCCACGTTGAAGTGGGGGACGAGGTTCAGCTCCTGGTGGATGATGCTGAGGCCCAGCTGCTGTGAGTGCAGCGGCGAATTGATGGTCACCTCGCGGCCCTCGATGAAGATCGACCCTGAATCCTTCTGGTGGATGGCGGAGAGAATGTTCATGAGGGTCGATTTGCCGGCCCCGTTCTCCCCGACGAGGGCGAGCACCTCTCCCGTGTCGATGCTGATACTGACGTTTTTCAGCGCCTGGACACCGGGGAAAGCCTTGTTGATGCCCTCGACGCGCAACAGTTCCTGGCTCATATCGAGTCCGTTATCATAGGGGTGGGCCGGAATGTTGTCAACGGAACGGAATGGGTCCGCGGGCCCCGCAGCGTGGGCCTTCGTTACGAACTCGCAGGCGTTTACGCGCCTCTTGGAATCAAAGCCGATGCCGCTGTACCGTGGAGGACGAATGATCGAGGACACCTCAGGTTCACCTGTATTGGCACGCTACCGGGAGCGCTGCCGCGCGGCCCTCTCGGTGGCGCTGGATCTCACCCCGATGTACGAAAGCTGGAGGCCGCGCGACCCGGGGCCGTCTATCGGCATCGACGAGCGCTTTGCCGCGCTGCCCGTGCTCACCAAGGATGATGTTCGCGCGCACTTCCCTGACGGGGGAATGTCACGGGGTACCGTGGCCGGGGTGGTGCCCCGCGGCCTGGACCTGGAGGCGGCGCGCGGGCGCGGCGAGGTCTCCTTCGTCTCCACCAGCGGGACCGCGGATGAAGCCATGCAGAACATCTGGAACCAGAGATGGTGGGACGCTTCCGAGCGCGCTTCGTGGGCGCTCAATTCAGTTGCCGCCCGTGTTGCCACCGGTACCCATCGCGAGGCGATCCTGGCAAGCGCCCTGTCCGTCGGGCCTCTGTCGCAGGGGGCGCCCGTGGAACGGGCACGGCGGATGTTAGGGCGGTTCCTCTTCCTGAACGAGTATGGCCGGACCGAGCAGTGGCCGCCCGGCCACGAGCAGCGGATCCTCTCCGAGCTGGCTGGTTACCGGCCCGCCGTCCTGGAAGCGAACCCCACGCTCCTTGCCCGGGTCTCGCGCTGGGCCGCGCGCTCAGGCGTCGAGCCCTGGCAGCCGGAGCTCATTACCATTACCTACGAGTATCCCTCCGAGCTTCACCTGCGCGCCATCAGGAGCGTGTTCGGTTCCCCGATTGCAAGCTCCTACGGCTCTACCGAGGCGGGCTACGTCTTCATGGAATGCGAGCACGGCATGCTCCACCAGAACTGCGAAACCTGCCGCGTCGACCTTCTGCCCCTTGCAGGGGATCCCAGGGGAGGTGTTGCCCCGGGAGAACTTGGCCGCATCGCGGCCACCACCTTCGGCAACGAATGGTTCCCGCTCGTGCGGTTCGAGATTGGGGATGTCGGCAGGCTGGCAGCGAGCCCATGCCCCTGCGGCAGGACCTTCGGGATGACACTGGGCGGCGTGGAGGGTCGGCTGAAGAGCCTGTGCCGGGCCGGGGACGGAACACTCGTGCCGCACACCCGGCTCGATCGGGCGCTCGCCAGCGTCGCCGGTCTTGAGCAATACCGGGTGGAGCAGGACTCCCCGACGCACGTGCGCTGCGCGGTGATCGGCCAGGCAGGCCGCGGAGCGCGCGCCGCGAATGGTGCGCGCGAAGTGCTCGCCGATATCTTCGGTCCCCGCGTTCGTGTCGAGGCGGAGGAAGTTCCCGAGCTCTTCGCCGAGAAATCTGGTAAGTTCCTGCTGGTTCACCGTCTGTTCCCGCTGGAGGAGGCCGTCAATGCCTAAGTCGAGACCCTGGATGTTCCTGATAGCCGGCGGCCCCGGCCAGATCCGCCGTCGCGGCGCCGACCCTCTCCTGCGGACGGTGCTTCACCAGGCAGGAGTGGAGAAGCCTCGCGTTGCGTACGTGGGGGCCGCCTCCAGGGACAATCCTGCCTTCCGTCTCCTGATAGCCGGCATGCTCACCAGGGCCGGCGCGGGGGAGGTCACTCTGGCCCCCATGTGCGGCAGGCGCTTCGATCCGTCGAAGACCCGCCATGTGCTGGAGAACGCCGACCTCGTGTTCATCTCTGGCGGTGATGTGGAGGAGGGGATGAGTGTCGTGCGGGAGGCGGGAATGGATTCCCTGCTGCAGGACCTCCACAAGGCGGGCACGCCCTTCTTCGGCGTCTCGGCGGGGAGCATCATGCTGGCAAAGCGCTGGGTGCGGTGGCGGAACCCTGATGATGATGCGAGCGCGGAGCTCTTTCCCTGTCTTGGCTTTGCGCCGGTGCTCTGCGACACGCACGGGGAGTCCGACGAGTGGAACGAGCTGCAGGCCATGCTCCGCCTCTGCCGGGCAGGCACCACAGGCTACGGCATCGTCTCGGGCTCGGCCCTCGCCGTCTCCACGCACGGAACCTTGTCGGCGCTGGGCGGCGAGGTGCACGTCTTTCAGAAGAGGAAGGAAGGTGTTTTTCAGGAGAAGAGCCTGCCCATGGACGCGAGGTGGGGCAGTGGGAAGTAGGGTGACACGAAGTTCCTATCGGCGAGCGAGGCTCATTGGCTTGAATCAAAAAATGCCTGTTGCATCACGGAGCGGCAAACAACCTTTGGGATAGAGGAGTTTCGGGACATGATGAATCCTTATTCTGTGTAGCCAAGCTGCATGATGAACAGCGGAAGCTCCGCGGTTGGCAGATTCGTCGCTGCTGCAGCTGCATCTGCCTTGATATTGTACATCACAATTGAAGCAAGCTTGAAAACGCCGGCAGCAAGAGCGATGTTCTGCGCGCTGAAGCTTGCGCTCGCGATGGCGAGGTCATGGAACCGAGCCAAGTTCTCCTTCAGTAAGGGAGGGGCTTTCGTTGTATCAACAGTGAAAAGCACCATGAATGCGGCGGTCTCTATGTTCTCTCGAGTGACAAGCGCCCGCTCGTCCTTGTTCGATACCTGTCTAAGGAGATTTCCTTCTGCTTCGTAGCGGTAAACTCCCGTGGAATTGAGTACGTACAGGTTCCCGTACGCGTTATCTCCCGAGTAAGCCACAGTCCTTCCCGCTTCCGATGCGCCGGATATTGCATCAACTCCCTTCAGGCCGTTTCCTGCCCAAAGGATGGCTGAGAGATCTGATATGGGTACCAGGCCCCTTACAAAGCTGCGAGCCGTTGACCGCATCCTGATAGCATAATACAAGTCTGCGCCGATGTTTGCAGGGGGCTCTTTCAGCTGAATGTCCTGGGCGAATGCGCCAGTAGTGAAAACCATGAGGACTGCAAATACAGTGAGTTTTCTCAAGGTTTCATCTCCGTCTCAATTCTAATGGAATGCCAGATAACCGATATCATTCATCATATCAGAGCTGCCGTTTGAGAGTAACACCCTTAATGTGGGATATAGAGCAAGCGCGCCGAGGCATCTGCGTATACATAGTCAAAGAAAGCCAGATTCTTCGCATCTATTGGCCCATTCCAACTTTCCTGATGCGATTGTTGAGGCGATCCCCGATAAGAAGATTACCGAAAGAGTCGAATGCAAGGCCCCATGGATTGTAAAGAGTCGCCGCGGTTGCCACGTTGCCGTCACCACCGTAGCCGCCCACTAGGTGGACATTCCCAGCCACTGTACTGATGTTTCCGCTGGTGTCGACCTTGCGCACGATGTTGTCGCCCTCGGTGATATACAAGTTCCCCGCAGAATCGACTGTCACCCCATTGGGCCAATTAATTTGGGCCGCAGTTGCCGGCCCGCCATCGCCCGAATAGCCGCTGATGCCCGTGCCCGCGATGGTGCTGATAGTTCCGCCCGTCACTTTCCGAATCACGTAGTTTGAGCTGTCAGCTATATATAGGTTGCCAGACGAATCCAAGGCAACGCCCTGGGGATAGTTCAGTGAAGCGCTGGTGGCCGGCCCGCCATCGCCGGAGAAGCCGGGGTGCTTGTTGCCTGCAAATGTTGTAATCACGTTGCTTGTAAGATCCACCACTCTGATGACGCTGCTGAACCCCATTTGAGCGATGTAGAGCTTGCCAGAATTGACTGCAACGCCGTAGGGATAATCGAGAGTTGCAGACAGAGCTGCAAAGCCGTCTCCCGTGTTGCCTTGAGATCCATTTCCGGCAAACGCGCTGACGCTTGCACCACTGATCTTGCGAACAACGAAGCTATTTGTATCAGAGAAGTAGATATTTCCCGTCGAGGGATCCACCGCAATACCAGTCGGGCCGTTCAACCCCGTCGCAATCCAGGTGATATTCCCGCTCGCGTCCACCTTGCGGATGCGGTTGTTCCTGCTGTCTGCAATGTAGAAATTCCCCGCGGAATCCGCTGCAACGCCATACGGCTGACTTATCTCCGCTGCGGTCGCTGGACCGCCGTCCCCCCCGTAGCCTCCCGTCCCGTCCCCCGCAACAGTGCTGATTCTCGGTCCGTTCGGCGAGCCGAAACTTTGCACGACGCCCAAAACCCAGTTCGAGCAGCCGCTTGCGAAGGCCAGCAACGCAGCCAGTGCGGCAACGTGGACGCAGAATCTCGTGGTGCCTTTCATTCCTCTACCCAGTCCAGTGCTCGCGTGCCCGATTCCGCGGCCCGCGTCCCGCCCTGCTCCTGCGCAGGGGCTTGGTATTGGGCAACCAGTTGGGGGTCCAACTCCTTCGCCTTCGAAAAGGCAACGTTTGCCTCGTCGCGCTTGCCCAGCGCGTCTGCCGCTTTGGATAGCTCAAGGAATGCACGTGAGTTGCCAGGTGCAGATTGGGCCGCGAGGTTATAGTACTTGTAAGCACTCTGGGCGTCAGATCTGATCGTAGCCAGATTCCCCAGGTTGAGCAGGGCGAATACATAGTCGCCCTTTGCGCCAAGCGCGGCACGGAAATCGTTTTCGGCCAGCTCGAGGCGGCCGTACTTGGCGTACACCACGCCCCTGCTGTTGAGGGCTTTCGGCGTGGCTTCCCTAGATATCTGCGCGTTGATTGCCGCGACTCGGGAGGCAATCTCGGAATCGACAAGTGCCGCCACCTCGGCGCCGTATGCTAGCCGAACGAGATCCTCTGCAGGAATCTGCGCCAAGCTCGCGTCCGCGGCCAACCCTACAGGCGGATAGATTTTCCAAGCATCGTGAATGGGGTAGAAGGCCTCGTTCTTGTCTGCGACACCGTGCCTCCATTCGCGAGCGCCTTCCCGCCAAGCGTCGAGCAACCCTTTGTCGCGAATTGTTGTTTCGATGGGCAGCCAGGTCTTTCCGTCGACGAAAATGAGATCTTCCCACTTGGTAATGCTTGATTTCGATTCTGCTTCGGACAGCTCGAGATTGATCGCCATGAAGATATGGCCTGGCACGGTGATGAATGCTGTCTCTATGCCCACCGACTCAAAGAAAGAGGCATAGAGAATGGAGAAATCTGAACAGTCACCGGCCCTGTACGTCAGGGTTTGGCGCGGAAACTTCAGGAAATCGACCGTTTCAGGGTGCATTGAGGTGTAGGAGTAGGGTGTGCTCGGGTTCGGAGAATACGCGAGCCCATAGACCCTCAGGGCGTCGTGAAAGGCGATTGCGGTCTGGATGTTTTTCACAATGCCGGGAATTCGCAGATCACGAACCATTGCAGTCACATTATTGGAAAGGCTGAGGACCCAAGGGTCCTTCGCAGAAACAAAGGCCGCGGCCTTGCGGTCATCGTCCCACGTCATTGCATTTCGGTCGTAGACGCGCAGCGCTGCTGTCGCGGATGCGGCGCTTTGGAAGCCGTCGCTCTCTTTGTATGCCGCGTCCACTTCGGCAGTCACTTTCGTGGGTTCTGTCACTTCCAGAATGGTGCTCTTGAAGAGCGCGAAAAGCGGCACCTCCCGGGTCTCGCCGGGCTGCATCTCCGCGATCGTCGCGCTTTCCTTGGGCCCGTCCATGTACTGTCTAATGATTAAACTTACGCGCACGTCTGTGAGCGGTTTCGCGCCCGTGTTCTTGACAACAACCGAACCAACAGCATGATCGTCATAGAATGCATGGAAAATGGGAAAGATGCTTCCCAGGTTCAGGTTGCTCAGCTGCAGAAGGCGGGGACGCTCCGGCGGCCCGATTATCGGAGCCCCCTGCTGCGGAGTCGTGGTGAACGCGACTCCAAAGGAAAGGTTGAGACTCCCATAAAGCTGGAAGTAGTAGGTGTAGAAAGCGTCCAGTCGAAGGGCGAGGTTCGGATTGAGAGCATAGGAAAGTCCAATACCGCCGAGTGCGAAGCCGTTGTTTTCGAAGAAATATCCTGTAGAGCTCGTAACGTGTTCAATCAAGTCCACGAACGAGTAGCCAAGGCCGGCATAGGCACGGCCTTCAAGCGGACCAAACAGCCTCAGGCGATACCCGGCACCCAGCGAGGCCGCAGCCTGGTAGAAGGCTCCGACGTTGTTTACAGAGAGTGGAACGTAGCTGAAATCCGCCCTCAGCAGCGGCAGAAAGCCGAACCAGGCTGGATTAATGTATTCTCCCGAGATGTCGATCGTCGCCCCTGTGGAGAAATAACTTGCGTTGAGACCAAGCGGAAAGGTCGCCGCGGGTGCCATGCTCCACCACAAGGCGGGAGTCTGCCCTTCGTTTTGCGCGCTGATGCTGCCCAACGTGAGAAGACTGAATATCAGCGCAATGGCATTTCTCTTCACATGATCTCTCCGCATCATTCATTTTTTTGATTTTTCACTGCGCAGCCGGAACCTGCCCGAGGATGCTATCATACATTTGATCGTTCGCACTACACTCGCCACAGAAGCTACTTTGACGCAAACTTTCGAATCAGGGCACGTCCGCTTACGGCCGGGCCATGCCCATGTGAATCTTCGCAGACCCTGAAACGGGTCTCCAGCACTTCCCGCTACATGGCTATTCAGGGCCATGTGTGTCTAATTATAGTTCAGCATAGCGATTGAGTCCATGACGTCCGAGCGCGCCGTGTTTCTTTGTGGCGGCATGAAGCACTCGGTGTGCTATATTTGCGCTTCACAAACGGGAGTCACTTAGGCAACCTAGTTGCCCGTGTCGGGTTTCCGAGGAAGTAGTTCGATCATAGTCTGTGGCTGAACTGGGAGGACTTTTGATGCTTGAGAGAGTTCGATTCGGGCGCACCGGCTTGATGGTGACGAAGATCGCTTTCGGCGGGATTCCCATCCAAAGGGTCTCGCGGCAGGACGGCATACAGCTCGTCAAGGATGCCTTGGAGCTCGGCATTAATTTCATCGACACGGCCCATGGCTACGGGCACAGCGAGGAGCTCATTGGCGAGGCAATGCAGACGGTGCCGCGCAAAAGCGTCGTCATCGCAACGAAGTCGCCGGCAGCTGACAAGAAGACGCTTCTGGCCGACCTGGACGAAAGCCTGCGACGGCTGCGCACCGATTATGTCGATATCTTCCAGCTCCATAACGTGGCATCCAAGGAGAAGATGGCAGCGGTGATGGGCCCGCAAGGCGCATTCGAAGGCATGAAAGAAGCCGTTCGCGCCGGCAAGGTTCGTTTCGCGGCTTTCAGCACCCATAGCCTGCCCATGGCGACCGAGATGATCAGGACTGGCTGCTTCGACGCCGTCCAGGTTCCGTTCAGTTTCGTGGATTTCCAGGCGGAGGAAGAGGTGATCCCGCTCGCTCGAAAGGCAGACATGGGCATCATCGCCATGAAGCCTCTTGGCGGCGGCCTTCTGGAAGATGTGCGGCTCTGCTTTCGATACCTGGCGCAGTTTCCCGATGTCGTGCCCGATCCCGGCATCGAAACCATATCGCAGCTGCGCGAGAACCTTGAAGTCACGAAATCGACAGGGCCGCTTACCGTGGAAGAGATTGGGCGCATCGAGCAGCATCGCATCAGGCTTGGAAGCGAGTGGTGCCATCGATGCGATTACTGTCAACCATGCCCCCAGAACATTTCCATCAGCACGGTTCTTATTGCAAAGAGCTTTGCCCGAAGGATGCCCAGGCAAAAGGCGCAGGCATTTGTCGAAGCGGCCTTCAAGGCGGCGGAGAATTGCAAGGAATGCCGTGAATGCGTGGAGAGATGTCCTTATCACTTGGAGATTCCAGCTCTTCTCAAAAGGCAGCGGGGTCTCTGGGACGACTTTCTCAAGACCGGAAGTTGGGCATAGAGGACCGTGAGTGCGGCGTCGTTGCACAGGGACATGCGCTTCACTGACGCAGAAATCCGACCCGGCGGGCACTACGCTGGGAAAGCTTTCCTGGGATATGGCCGTAATGCTGGGAGTCACCGGCGCCGCTGTGGGGCTCGAGGTGGCGGCGCCCGCCCGGGGCGCGAAACCGTGGAACCGTCGCAGGCATTATTTTCCTCGTTTTGTCGGCAGTTGCGGCGGTGGCAAGCCAAGCGAATAGTCTGGCAGAGAATCCCCTTGGGCAAAATGTGATGACCCTCGGCGATGTTTCCAGGGGAGTCGTCGGCCACAGACAGGCGGAGGTGAAGAATGACGGCGGTGGAAGCATGGCATAACGAGACCCTGGGGATGGGCGTTTGCACTGCTCTTAGGAAGAATGGCTTCGAGGCGCAGTACGTCGCGACGGCCGCGGAGGCACTAAAGCTAATTGCCGGTTTCATCAGACCTGGCATGACGGTCGGCTTCGGCGGTTCCATGAGCCTCAAGGCAATAGGAGCTCCTGAGAGAGCCCAGGCGTTCGGCGCTGAAGTCCTCGATCATAACGCTCCGGGCATCAGCGAGGAGAGAAAGACGGGGGCGGAAACCGCGTGGCGGCCCTCACTTTCGGTCCGAAGACGGTCGTCGTCATGGGAACGAACAAGATCGTACGTGACCTCGATGAGGCTTTTTGCCGCATCGAGACAACAGCCTCTCCTTTGGACAACAAACGCCTTGACCGACCTGATCCTTGCGTGAAGGCCGGCACATGCCAGGACTGCCAGGGAGGGTCCAGAATCTGACCGCGTGTATCAAGTGTTCCGCCGCAGGCCAACCTATTCCGATTTCACCGCCATCGTTGTGGGCGAGCCGCTGGGGTATTGAAATCTCGAAGGATTTCCCGTTTCGCAAATGAATAGCTTCCTAGTTCAGAGGTAAGAGCGCAGGCCGTTGGCCCCATCACTTCAGACAGACCCCCGCGGCACTCGAAGACGTTCCCTTGACCATCATCATTCCCGCGATTAGAGTGAGGCCAACCTCCCGCTGATTACCTGACGTAAAAGGCATGCAACTCCGGTTTGGATCAATCGGCGTAACCACGCATAGGAGGACGCAGCGAAGAAAGGCTCGGCAAAACCTTGGATAACCAGACCGCGGCACGCACGGCACCGTCGACGCGATCCGGTGTCGGCGGAAGCGGATATAAATGGATCGCTCTTTCCAACACGACACTGGGCACGCTGATGGCCTCCATCAACAACAACATCGTCCTGATCGCCCTCCCTTCCATTTTCACGGGATTGGGAATCAACCCGCTGGCTCCGAACGAGGCAACGTATCTCCTGTGGATCCTCATGGGCTACTCGGTGATCGTGGCGACCTTGCTGGTTTCTTTCGGAAGGCTCTCCGACATCTTCGGCAGGGTTCGGCTTTATAACCTCGGCTTTGCCGTATTCACGGCTGCTTCCATACTGCTGTTCCTGACCCCCGGCAAGGGTAATACGGGTGCCCTGGAAGTCGTCATCTTTCGCATGATCCAAGCGGTCGGGGGCGGGTTCCTCTTCGCCAACAGCGCTGCGATCCTGACGGATGCGTTCCCTCCCTCCGAGCGGGGAATGGCGCTGGGGCTGAACCAGATCGCCTTCATCAGCGGCTCCCTGATCGGACTGATACTCGGAGGCTTCCTTGCATCGACCAACTGGCGGCTGGTGTTCCTGATCAGCGTGCCAATCGGCGTGGCCGGGACAATCTGGGCCTATCTCAAGCTGAAGGAAACCGGCGTCATTAACAGGAACCAGAGGATAGATCTTCCCGGCGTCATCACCTTCGGGGCAGGTCTCGTTATTCTTCTCGTTGCGTTAACGTACGGCATCATGCCATACGGGCATTCCGTCATGGGGTGGACCAACCCGCTTGTCGCGGCAGGCATGGTCGTGGGGCTTCTCCTGCTGGTCGCATTCTTCTTCATCGAACGCCATGTCAGGGAACCCATGTTCCGCCTGAGCCTGTTCCGCAATCGCATGTTCACTGCGGGCAACGTGAGCGGCTTCCTCTACGCTATTGCGCAGGGCGGGCTGACCTTCATGCTGATCATCTGGCTCCAGGGAATCTGGCTGCCCCTGCACGGCTACAACTTCGAGGACACACCGCTTTGGGCCGGTATCTACATGGCACCCATGCTTGTCGGCTTTTTCATTGCGGGCCCCTCTTCCGGCTGGCTGTCCGACCGCCACGGCTCCAAAGGTCTCGCCACGGCCGGCTTGCTGGTTCTCATGGCAGGTTTTTTGCTGCTCGCGCAATTGCCGGCGAACTTCTCTTACCTGCCGTTCATGCTCATCCTGGTGCTGATGGGTCTCGGCATGGGCTTGTTCACATCGCCCAACATGTCCGCTGTCATGAACTCGGTGCCCTCCGAGTATCGGGGAGTAGCTTCCGGCATGCGAGCCACGATCCAGAACTCGGGCGCCCTGGTCAGCATGTCCCTCTTCTTCAGCGTTGTCATCATAGGCCTGGCAGTTAAACTGCCTCAGGCGCTGAGCTTCGGGTTGCTGTCTGCAGGGATACCTTCGGCCGTGGCGAGCAGAATAGCCGGGTTGCCGCCAACCGGGGCGCTCTTTGCAGCTTTCCTCGGATACAACCCGATGGGGCAATTGCTTTCGCCTGAAGTCCTGGCCAAGCTGCCCGAGGCAACCAGGAGTCTCGTTCTTGGAAAAGAGTTCTTCCCGTCAATGATGGCGCCCGCGTTCATGGCAAGCATGAGGTTCACCTTCTATGGTGCTGCTGGCATGTCACTCGTTGCCGCCGTCGTCTCTTTCCTGCGTGGGAAAGTATACATCCACGAGCTAGAGAGCTAGTTGCAGTGAGCGCGGCCCCCTGGAGTATCATGCCGATAGCGATGTCGAGGCGGTTGTCGCGCGGATCGGCGAGACGATCGACTGGACGAAGATCGACCGCTTAGCAGTAGGGCCCTTGCTACCCGTCCACCAAGACTGGTCGGCGGAGAGCCATATCCAGTCGGGCCACTGATCAGAGTGCTGCTCTATCCCCACGGCGACGCCGCTACTTACGATGCGATGATCCGCGAACTGAGGAGTCTGCATACCGCGTGACCGTGTCCCTTCCCATCCAGGTTTTGGGTCCCGCTCGGTGATCTGGTGGGCTCCAGAGTTACCTTCTGAGCAAACTCCATCAGTGCAACCTCTTCCGCAGACAGGCCAGCACTGCGGAAGTCCCTGGCGATAGCCGCCAACTCGTCGGGACCGAAGAAGTTCTTTCGTAGCACCGAACCATGCGCAAGCATGCAAAAGTTGCAACTGTCAGATGTCGAAAATCTCTTTGCCTCAAATTGTGGGGTTGAACCTTGCTTTCTACATCTTTTCCAACATGCGACGTCGGCCACGGTCCGCGACGAAACGCGTGCGAGGAGATGAAACAAGTGTTATCTTGATCACCTATGGGCGCAATTGCACTGTTTTTCCAGTCCCTAGCTCTCGGTCTCGTGCAGGGTCTCACGGAGTTCATCCCGATTTCCAGCTCTGCACACCTCGTCATCGTCCCCTGGCTCTTCGGCTGGACTGATCCCGCGCTGGACAGCCTCACCTTCGATGTAGCCCTGCACCTGGGAACGCTCGTGGCCGTAATCGTTTTCTTCGCGCCGGACTGGCAACGACTGATCGTCGCCTGGTTTCGAAGCATCTTTCGGCTGAAGATCGACGATAATCCGGACACGCTGATGGCATGGTGGCTGCTCCTCGCGTGCATCCCCGGCGCCATTATCGGAGTGTTGTTCGAAGGCGCCGTTACAGCTTCCTTCCACGTCATGCCGATACCCCGCCTCTCCATGGTCCTCATGGCAGCTGCCATAGCGGCACTGGGGATGCTTCTCCTCTTGGCCGACAGGCTCGGGAAAGTGGAGCGGGGTTTCAGCGAGATACGCTTCGTCGACGCGCTCCTGATCGGTTGTGCCCAGGCGCTCGCCATATTCCCCGGCGTCTCGCGCTCGGGCGCGACAATCACCGCCGGCCTCGCCTTGGGGTTGAAAAGGGAAACGGCCGCTCGGTTCTCTTTCCTTCTCTCAGCGCCGATCATCGCCGGCGCGGGACTGAAGAGTCTCTACGAACTCCTGTCGGGCATCAGAGGCGGCGCCATTCAATCCACCGAGCTGATCATCTTCCCCGTGGGATTCCTGGCGGCAGCTGTCAGCGGGTTCTTCTGCATCAAGGTGTTGCTGACATTCCTCCAGCGGCACTCGACCCGCGCAATCGTGTTCTACAGATGGGGCCTCGCAGCCCTGGTCCTCGTCGTCGCTTTCTTGCGCGGCTGACCGGCAAGGCCGCCCTACTTCGGCTGCACCTGCTCCGCCGTCTTTCCTTTTGCCCGCAGCGATACGAGCCCGAAGAGGAAGAGCAGGACGAAGATTGCCGCGAAAAGCAATCCATGCTTTATGCGGCCATTCGCAAACCAGGTTGCCCCGTATGCCGCCGAAGCCAGCGACAACACGATGGAAATCACGCCGACGACCCTCCATCCGATGCTGCTCATTCCCGCCTCCTCGACTCCTTGAATGTGATCCCCTCAATGCCGGACGCCGATCCAGCGCTTTCAGGCAGACCTAATCCTGATCCTTTTCGCGTCTTCAGGGAAGGTCTCAGACAGCTGAACAACATGAGAATGATGATTGGATCGATCCGTTCGGTTGTAAGGAAAATGTAGCGGCCGACGCGCAAGACCAGCAATCTGCCTCCAAACCGACCGACAACATATCCAACGTTGTCGCCGAGCACCGCTGCCAATAGGGCGATTGGAATAATTGAGGAAGATTGCTCAGCTCGCCTTTTGTAGCGAAAAAGGAAGCAATAATCAGCATTGTTTCCCCAGGGATAGGGACTCCAAAGTCCTCTAAAAAAATCGCTCCAAAGACTGCAAGGTAGCCGTAACCAGCGCCCGATCACTCGAGCCAGTCCGAGTTGAAGAGCTCTGGCGGCACGCCCTCGCGGGCCGCCCGTCCCTTGTCAGCGGCCGCGGCAGATGGGCCGGAAAGTGGGAAGCGGGAGGTAAGTGATGGGTCTATTTTGCTTGCCCGTTCGAACATGTTGTTGGCGTCGGTTTCGTTGCCGCTCTTGAAAAGGGAGTACGCAAGGGCAATGAGCACACGTGCGTTTTCTGGCTCCAACTCTTGGGCACGCTTAAGGTACTCCTGTGCGCGTACGTAATCCTGCTGTAGTATATACACGCTCGCTGCGTTCACCATTGCGGGAAGGTACGGTTTCGGTGTGCTTGCGCTCTCGAATAGCCCGAGGGCCTTTTTCAGGAGACCAAACTGTGCATATAACACGCCCAGCCGGTTCTGCTGGACAGGGGACGGCGTCTTTTCCAGCGCACCAAGGAGTTCCTTCTCCCTTGGGCCTAAGGCCGTAACGCGGAAAGCATCCAACTCTGCGGTGAAGAGCTTTACGACACGCTCGGATGAGGGTATCGCGATTGACTGCGTGCCGACAAACCCCGCCGGTTTGTACAGCTGCCACGCGTCCCTGGCGGTGAACATGACGGCGGTCCCGTGGGTCCTCCCCTCACGCCATTCCACCGCGGCTGTCTGCCACGCCTTCATGAACCCCTGGTCGATAAGGGTCGTCTCCACAGGGATCCATGTCTTGTCTCCCTGGATGATGAAATCGTCCGATTTCGGGAACATGCGAGATGCCAAGTCGGGGGGCATTCCCGCGTTGAAGGCTGCGAAGATGTGGCCTGGCGTCGTGATGTAAGCCGTCTCAACGCCTACGGACTCCAATAGGCTGTCATAGAGGACGGAGAGGTCACTGCAGTCGCCGCCCTTCGTGTCCAGCGTCTCAAAAGGAAAGCGGACGAAGTCGATTGCCGTACTATCACGGGAAAGGGCTTCGTACGGGTTGGACGGGTTGACGACGTAGCTCAGCCCCGCGGCCTTGAGCGCAGCAAATAGACGCACGGCGGAAAGAAAGTTTCGCGTGAGCACCGCCGTTGTCATGTCATCTACCATTCCCATTACCTGTCCGCTGAAACGCAAGAAAGCGGGGTCGTTGATAACCATGAACGCCCCAACCTTCCTGTCATCCGTCCAACGAAGAGCGTTGCGGTTGAGGATACCGATCGGCCGGATTACGCCGCCCTTGAATGTCTTTCCTCCCGAGGTGTACTCCACGGACAGCTCGGCGGATGCGGAACTGCCCTCGCTGCGGTCCAGGACCGTGGAGTCAAAGAGGGCGGGAATTTCCACATCGACGCTCTGGCCCACGCCGAGCGTAGGGGGCACTTTCGCCTCGGTTGGCGCTTTCATAAGACCTGGAACCAGCAGGCGCACCGAAAGCCCGGTGAGGGGGTTCGAACCGGTGTTCTGCAGCGTCACTTGCCCGATCGAGTGCTCGGCGTAATAACGGTACAAAGCGGGGAAAACTCCCTGAATTGTCAGGTTGCGCATTACCAGGTCGGGGCCAACTGAAGTGCTGGGCACCCGTGCGCCATAGCGGTCAAGTTTCTCCCCCGTGAACGGGTTTTCCGAAAGCCCGAGCGGGTACTGCTGTGCCGAAATGGGGAGCACGAGACGAAAATCGGCATACGTCTTTCCGTCTGTCGTGTCCTGGCGAACAGCACGTACCCGCGCGCCCTGCCAGTTCTGGTAGAGCTCACGAGCGGGGTCGCGCTCGAGCCTCAGCGTCGCCTCCGTGTCCATGAACCCGAAGGTGTAGGTGCGCGTATCGATTGCATAGCTCCCTCGCGACTGTATCGGCACCGAGATCTCATACAGGGCGCCTTTCACGGGCGCACGCTCGGCTGAGAAATGCTTCTCCGTTTCCTCCTGGAGCACCGAGGCGGCCTGCACCTGGGCCCGGCTCCTTCGCGCCGCGTACTCCGCTTCAGTCTCGAACATGTCGCGGGGGGCGATATCGACGGCCGTCAGCGCAGATAGAATCCGGCCGGCCAGCGGGTCGTCGAGGAATCGTTTCTGTGCGGTAGAGATCTTAAACTGAAGTAGGGAGAGGAGCATCCCCATAGGGGAGGGGCCCACCCCCTTCACGCCCCAGAGCCCGAGGGCATTCGTTTCGCTACGGCCAGCGATGGCGAGCTTCGTCCCGTCTATGGAGAACTTCATGTCGCGAATGAGCTCGTGGTGCGGCGTGAAAGTCGCTTCAGGCTTCCATGCGCTGTCTGCCAGCCGCCATGCCCGGATGTTGTCGTAGTGCCCGGTGAGCAATACGCCGCTGTCTGGGGAAAAGACTACGCTCTCCACGGTGCCTAGCTCGGCCCCAGGCAGGGTCTGTGTGAGGCGAAATGTCTCCCCCTCGCGCTGGAAAACCTTCAAAGCGTCAGCATATCCCGTAGCCAGCCAGCGGCCGTCCGGCGAGAAGGCGGCCTGGCCGTACTGGTGGCCCAGGTTGTTCTCTGCGTTCTCGAACTTCGTCACCGGCACGAATCGATTCCCACTAACCTGGAAGAGAACGAAGCGTCGCTTCATATCGTCGTACATGCTCAGCGCAACCAGCGCACCGTCCGGGGAGAAAGCGATCGAAGAGGTCGATGCCTCGTTGTCGGCGAGCTTGTCCACGACCTTGAATCCTGCCCCATCTCGAATCCAGAGAAAGACTTCCTTGTACGAACTGCTCACCAGACGCGTTCCGTCAGGGCTCAAGCCGAGGCAATCGACGGTAGCGGAGTGATCGGTGAGAACCGATAGAGGGTCACCCGTTCTCGGGTTGACCAGCGCGATATCGTTCTCGGTGCGGAACGCCGGAAAAAGTAAGAACGATTCGTCAGGCGCAAACTGTAAGATGGTAGGATGCTTGAATGTCCCTGCCCAGTAGACCTGCTGGCGATGCCGCCAGAGCAGATCCCAGTTCTCGTCCAGAACGCGCACGGAGTTGCCCTCTGTGCCGTCAGCGAGCGCCGTGTACGTGCCGTAACGCGAAAGCTCCACGTCGACCGCCCGCGTGGCGGAGGTGTAGAAGCGAACTTGCGAGGCGTTGAAATCCTCTCCATATGCCGCCATTCCCACGCACGCCAGAAGCACTACGAACAGTCTCGTCCGCATTGCTGTCCCCTTTCTGCTTGCGGAACGAATGATAGCACAGCCCGGAGCCTTGAGAAAGGAGCGTTACGCGACGGGAACGACTACGATTTGCCGAAATGGTCGCAGGGGCCCTACCTGTTTTGCCTAAGTGAACGCTCTATCGAGCGACTCTGTTCCGCCTGGAGCACTGGAGTCTCAGTAAGGGAGCTGTCAGGCAAAACAAAGCCCACATTCAATCTGTGATTTATTTTAGAACGACAGATCTGACTTTCACTCCCGTCTGATCCGTCTGATCGGGAAAGTCCTTTCGATTAGAGCCATCCCAAATGAAGGGGATTCCGGTAGAAACGTCATAATGTACGCCTGCAATATATACAGTTTCTTCTGAAACTATTGCCGAATATACGATAGAGTTCGACGAGCTATCGAAAGGAAGGTCCTTCTCTTCGGAATCAACCCAGTAGCAGGCGACACCTGACGGTGATTGCCCCGTTACGTAGACCGTTCTTCCCGCGATTGATATTGAAGTTGCCC
Organism: Spirochaetia bacterium; assembly: GCA_049514475.1. Classification (GTDB taxonomy): domain Bacteria; phylum Spirochaetota; class Spirochaetia; order SZUA-6; family Fen-1364; genus Fen-1364. Next base: position 4,228 of record JBEKVA010000003.1, on the reverse strand, counting down.
ATCCCCGTCCACGAAGAACTGTTTGCTTGGTCCCTTCCCAGTAGCAGGGAGCTTCCCCATCCACGCCTGCGGTGTAGACTACCCCTCCCGATACAAAGACAGAGGTTGCTTGCGCACCTTTTGGACTGCACGGAAGATCTTTCCTCTGGCTTCCTACCCAGTAGCAGGGAACGGGTTTCCCGTGGTCCTGATAGTAGCCAGCCGAGTAGACTGTTCGACCAACCACCAAGATTGCTTGGGCAACGCCGGCACCCGCATATGGAAGGTCAATTCGTGTGTTCCCAGCCCAGTAACAGGGTATGTGATCAGTTCCCCCATTCCCTAAATTGTATCCCGCAGTGTATGGCCAACCAGTGGCGGAGACGAAGATAGAGATTGCTTCCCCTCCGGAACTGCAGGGTAAATCGGTCCGCACCGTACCAATCCAACGACAAGGGACATTCTTGTTCCCATCAGAATAATACCCTGCAGTATTGATTGTCCCCCACGGTGTAACGTACAAGCAGTTGGCTTGAGCATTATGAAATCCATCGCCGGGAAGATCGGTCCTGCTTGTTTCCACCCAGAAGCAGGGAATCTTTTTCTGCCCATCGTCATATGAACCTGCCGCATAAACAGTGGGGATGGAGCCCTTCGCAGGGGCCTCTGCATGGGGTGCGCCTACACATCCGTCGACGACGAGCACCATTAAGAGCGTGAACAGGCCACCCCGCCAATTCTTCTTCACTGGTTTCATAGCGTCATCTTCGATTCTTGCACGAATCCTTTAGTCCTGTCATCATCGATTTTATTCAAAGGAACCTTGAGTGCAGAGCGCACTTCTCGTGCAATAATTGTGTTCGTCATCAGGGGGTCCCGAAATGAGAAGATACTTCTGGCTTGCTCTGCTTTTGGGCCTCATCGTCTCTCCTGTGGTCTTTGCTGATATCGCAGATAATTTCATGGCAGGTGGCATCGCTCTCACTGGAAGTGGATCCCTCAGCGATAATATGGGAGATCCAACCAACTCATCAAATCAGTACAACCATCTTACTATAACGATCAGCCCCAGCGCCGCTTTTTACCTGATTGACTTTCTCGCCTTCACCGTATCTCCGTCGTTTACCTACGCGAGCAATTACACGGATAGTGGCAATCATATCCCGAGCCTATCCTATGCTCTGAGCGTAGGACTCTCGTGGTACCCGATGTTTGATCCCGCCCACCTTTTTCAACAACTTCCAGGTGGAGGCTACTGGCTCGATCCCAAGAGTTGGATGTACAACCCGAATTTTCCACTCGTGCTCAATTTCGGGTTCGCTGTTGGCCTTACGCTGAATCAGTATCTTCCCGGTGTTTACAACAACGGCAGCAAGACGTTCGATGGAAGCATGCAGTTCAATGTCAGACTAACACCTGCCCTGGGGATCTATTACTTCATTAGCGAGCGGTACGCTCTGGATCTTATACTCAATCCAAATGTCAACTTCCCGATCGGGATCTATGATTCAACAGGTAGTCCTACCAATGCAGTGCCCGCTAACGGGTTTCAGGTAACATTCAGCGCCAGTGTTGGGATAACCTTGTTTATTCCGTGGGGAGAGAGATCTCTCTTCAAGAAGTAATGCTGCAAACATTCCAATTCGTCTCACCCTGCATGATCTGCACCCTCATCCTTGGATTCACCCTTGCTGCCATACCAACAGGTGCTTTTGGGCAGGAGACAACAGTTGTCACCTCGCAGGGTCCCAATAAGGAGGCAAGTCTTTCGCGAAAAGAAGTAGAGGATGCCTTGTTTGCCTACATTCTTGGCATCATCATGGCCGGCACAGAGATAGATCTAGACAGAATGCAAATGGCTGAGATCCTTGACGAATTCCATTCCACTTTAAATATTCCGATCGATCTAATCGACCGCGTGACTCAAAATACTGATGAAAACGCAGTTGAGCCGACAATCCGGATGCAGTTTACGCGAGATGTCAGCGTCCCAATCCCATTCGCCTTGCTTTTCTATCATCCCGGCAAAATACTTTCGAGCCAACATCTTGTTTGGGAAACGCATCGCTACTGGTTCTTTGTTCCAGAGAATGGAAGTGGCCCAGTTCAGGCGATTGATCTTGTTCTCAGGCAAGGAAGCGTTGAGGTAATACTCGACGAGTGGCTCAAGGTGCTTTTCAGTGCACATTGCGAGGACACATGGATCCATCACATAATTATCTTTCGTTGGAAAGGCCATGTGATGGGACTTTTGGCGGGTGTCGGCCAAAGAACGGGACGCGTTCTGCGTGCCTATTTCGATTTCACGAAAAATAGCATCATTTTCCCGGCACCTGCGAGTTTAAATCGTGTTGGCGAAATCCTTTATGACACTCCCGAGTAGAGAGACCCCTCGGAGTCGCCAAGTCTTTCGCATTTCGTGCAGTACGGCGATGACATAATGAATCCTTATTCTGTGTAGCCAAGCTGCACGATGAACAGCGGAAGCTCCCCGTTTGGCAGATTCGCTGCTGCTGCAGCCTGCATCTGCCTTGATATTGTACATCACAATTGAAGCGAGCTTGAAAACGCCGGCAGCGAGAGCGATGTTCTGCGCGCTGAAGTTTGCGCTCACGATGGCGAGGTCATGGAACCGAGCCAAGTTCTCCTTCAGTAAGGGAAGGGCTTTCGTTGTATCAACAGTGCCAGCAGCTCCGTGATTGCGGATATCCGGGCCGGCCACAGGGCCCCAATCCACAACAGACCAATTCCCCCTGCGGGGGGGCGTTTGGGCGATACTGGAGTTGCCGAGCTATGCTCAATGTACGGACAGCCTTGAATGCGAAGGGGGAAAAAGTGTGCGGCAGTGCTCTCCCGAATTGATTCTGCGGCCTTCTACACGCGTTTGGGGAGCATCGGAAATGTTTATGGACAATGCAAGAGGTTTCATATACTTTCAAAGAAGCTCCGACGGTCCAACAAGGAGGTACGCATGATGAAACGTGCCTTTTTCCTCATCATGATGATGGCAGCAACGGGAGTTCCCCTTCTTACGGCCCAAGCAAATGAGATTCTAGACGCCATTCTCGGCGAAGCAGCTCTCAGCTATGCCAACGCCGCCTATCTTGTTGGCACAGCGTCCGGGCACCTTCCTGAGACGATCACTCCGGCAGATGCGGTACCCGGCCTGGAGCAAGCGGGTTTCGGATTGCCGGGCCGTCAACCGACTGACCCGGTGACCCTCGGCGACTTCTCCTACATGCTTGCTCGATCTTTCGGCATGCACGGCGGCATCATGTACTCGATTCTGCCCGGCCCGCGGTATGCCACGCGGGAACTTTCTTTTCTCGGGATCATTTCCGGGCCGGCGAAGCCAAGTATGTCCATTTCCGGCGAGCGAGCACTGCGCATCCTCGAACAAGTCCTTCACCGCAAGGAGGCCGCCAAATGAAATTGATTGTCTTGATAGTGGCTGGCCTGGCCCTGGTTGCTGCTAGCGCCTTTGCCCTCGACGTGGATTATGGTGTCACGCTGGATACCTCGACGTTCCTGAGCAGCGGGGTGATCGACACCACCTATTACAGCCAGTACAAGGCGGCCATCTGGGGTGAATTATTCCAGGCGACTGACAAAGGCGGGTCTCTCGACCTTACGGGCCAGGCAAGCTATCGGTATACCGCGCAACGTCCCTATATTGTGGACCTCGACCTTATGCGGTTCATTGGGCTTTTCCCTCAAGCGCTGGGCGCGGGGACGGCGCTGGAGCTGCAGGCGGGACGGCTTCATTTCAGCGACGCGACGAAGCTCATCCTTGACCAAACCCTGGACGGCGCGCAGGTCAGTCTCCAGTTTTCGGGTTTCCAGTTGCGGCTGGCCGGCGCTTACTCTGGCCTCATCCTGAACCCCAGCTCCAACGTCCGCATCTCGGCAGACGACTGGTCCGAGGCAAACGACAACTCTGTCTTTTTTGGCCCGAAGAGGCTTATCGCACAGGCATTTATCGGGTCGGACGGGTTCGCCATTCAGGCTCTGGCTCAGTTCGACATGCGGGGCGCAACCACCGGAGAAACCATCAATACCCAGTACCTGGGGATTGTGGGTGTGCCTCGCCTGACACCGAATCTCTATCTGGACTACCACTTGACGGCAAGCTACGGGCAATCGACCATCAGCGGCAGCACGACAAATATACTATCGGCCCTCGCCGGCCTGGGCGTGCGGTTTTATGCCGAGCAGCTTGCCGATTCGCGGGCATATGCAAAGGTGACGT
>JBEKVA010000002.1:0-35904 GCA_049514475.1 Spirochaetia bacterium | reverse complement strand
GTCACGGAGGAGCTTGACGGCATGGAAAGCTTCTTCAAGGTCCTGGGGGACGCGACGCGGCTGCGCATCCTGCACGCGCTCCTGCCCGGGGAGCTGTGCGTCCGCGACATCAGCTAAACCCGTGGAACGAGCCACTCCGCGGTAAGCCATCAGCTTGCCACCCTGAAGGCGGCGCGCCTTGTGGCACACCGCCGCGATGGCAAGACCATCTACTATTCCCTCAGCGACGCCCACGTGAGCGGCGTCCTGCGGTCCATCAGGAACCATCTCTCCGAATGAAAGGGAATCATATGGACAGGGGATTCGCGCTGCGCAGAGAACTGATGGTCCTGGGCGGGGGGGCACTGCTGCTGGTGCTGGGGATCACCCTCAGGGGCACGATCAAAGCCTCTCCCTGGCCCTGGCTCATCTGGGTGCTCTTCGGCGCGGCGTACCTGCTCTCCGGCGCAAATGTCCTTGTCGCGGCCGCCCGCGACATTGCGAGGGGACGGGTTTTCGACGAGAACTTCCTCATGACCGTGGCAACGCTGGGAGCATTCGCGATCAACCAGCCCATCGAGGCCGTTGCCGTGATGCTTTTCTGGAAGACGGGGGAAATACTGCAGGGGCTCTCCGTGCAGCGCAGTCGACGCTCCATCCGAGGCCTGCTGGAGCTGCGCCCCGACTCCGCCCGCAGGCGGGGCAGCGAAAGCCTGGTGGTGCGTCCCGAGGAGATCGCGGTGGGTGAGGAGATCGTGGTGAGGGCGGGGGAGCGGATACCCCTGGACGGCATCGTTCTCTCGGGGAACGGCTTCGTGGACACCTCGGCGCTCACCGGAGAGCCTGTCCCGCGCCAAGTCGTTCCCGGCGGAGAGGTCCTTGCCGGCTTCATCAGCATGGACGGGTCCATCGAGATCCGCGTTTCCCGCGTGGCAGGAGAATCGAGTGCCGCCAAGATCATCAGCCTCGTGGAAGGGGCATCGCGGGCAAAGGCGAAAACCGAGCAATTCATCTCGCGATTCGCCCGCCTCTATACCCCCGCGGTCGTCGGGGCGGCGGCGCTCATCGCATTCCTTCCGCCGCTCCTCCTCCCCGGCGCGCTTCTGCACGACTGGGTGTATCGCGCTCTCACCCTCCTGGTGATCTCCTGCCCCTGCGCCCTGGTCATCAGCATCCCCCTGGGCTACTTTGGCGGTGTCGGCGGAGCATCGCGCCATGGCATCCTGGTCAAGGGGGCCGCCTATCTCGACACACTGGCGCACGTGCGCACCGTTGTTTTTGACAAGACGGGGACCCTCACGCGCGGGATTTTCAAGGTTCTCTCGCTGCAGCCCCGCAACGGGATCTCCGGGTCCGACCTGCTGCGCTACGCGGCGCTTGCCGAGGCGCATTCGAATCACCCCATTGCCGCGTCCCTGCGCGCCGCGTATGGCCTTCCTCTTGACGGCTCTCCGGCGGCGGATTACCGCGAGGTGAGCGGGCAGGGAGTATTTGCGAGCGTCGGGGGCCACGCGGTCATGGCGGGAAACGATTCGATGGCACCGCGGTGCACGTTTCAGTCGACGGGACCTACGCGGGGTACATCGTCATCGGCGATGAGTCGCGCCCGGGGGCACGGGAGGCCATCAGCGGGCTTCGCTCCCTGGGGGTGCAGCGCACCGTGCTGCTCACGGGAGACGGTGAGGATGCGGCCCGGCGCACTGCCGCCGAGCTGGGCATCGACGAGGTCCATGCCGACCTTCTGCCTGCCGGCAAGGTCGAGGCGCTGGAGAAGCTCATGCGCGGGGCGGGCAGGAACGCGCGCACCGCGTTCGTGGGGGACGGCATCAACGATGCGCCGGTGCTTGCGCGCGCCGATGTCGGGATTGCCATGGGCCGATCAGGGGCGGATGCCGCGGTGGAAACGGCCGACGTGGTGCTGATGTCGAACAACCCGGGCAAGGTGGCGGAGGCGATTTCCCGGTCGCGGAGAACGCGCGCCATTGTAGTGCAGAACATCGTCTTCGCCCTGGGCGTGAAGGGCATCTTCCTCGCCCTTGCCGCGGTCGGTGTGGCCACGATGTGGGAGGCGGTGATCGCCGACATGGGCGTGGCGCTGGCCGCGATTCTCAACGCGGCGCGGGCGTTCCGATGAAAGGGAAGGCTGTCGGGGAGGATGCGGCGCCCGACCGCGGGAGGGCTGACCGCGCGCGGCCCCGCTACTCTCCGTCCTTCTCCCTGATCTGCACGCGCCTGATCTTCCCGCTGATGGTCTTCGGCAGCTCGGTGACGAACTCGACGATGCGCGGGTACTTGTACGGTGCGGTGATCTTCTTCACGTGCTCCTGCAGCTCGGCCGCCAGCTCGGGGCTTGCCGCGTAGCCGCGGGCGAGCACCACGGTGGCCTTCACCACCGCCCCGCGGTCGGCATCGGGCACGCCCGTCACGGCGCACTCCAGCACGGCCGGGTGCTCGATGAGGGCGCTCTCCACCTCGAAGGGGCCGATGCGGTAGCCCGAGCTCTTTATCACGTCATCGGTCCTGCCCACGAACCAGTAGTAGCCGTCCTCATCGCGCCAGGCCACGTCGCCCGTGTGATAGACCTCGTCGTGCCAGGAGCGGGCCGTGAGCTCGGGGTCCTTGTAGTAGCCGTGGAACATGCCGGTCGGCATGCGGGCATTCGTGCGCACGACGATTTCACCCTTCTCCCCGACCTCGCAGGAGGTGCCCTCTTCATCGAGAAGGTCGATGTCGTACCCGGGGGAGGGCTTGCCCATGCTGCCCGGCTTCGGCTCCATCCAGGGGAAGACGGCGACCGCTACCGTCATCTCGGTCTGCCCGTAGCCCTCGCGGAGCTTCAGGCCCGTCAGCTCGAGGAAGCGGGAATACACCTCGGGGTTCAGCGGTTCCCCGGCCACCGTGCAGTACCTCAGGGCGGAAAAATCGAACTGGCGCATGTCTTCCTTGATGAAGAAACGGTACATGGTGGGCGGGGCGCAGAATGTCGTGACCTTGTGCTTCGCGATGACGCCCAGGAGCGCGGCAGGCACGAACCTCTCATAGTCGTAGACGAATACGGCGGAGCCGCACAGCCATTGCCCGTAGATCTTGCCCCAGGCCGCCTTTGCCCAGCCGGTGTCCGCCACGGTGAGATGTAGCCCGCCGTCCTGGACATTCTGCCAGTATTTCGCCGTCACCAGGTGACCCAGAGGGTAGACGAAATCGTGCTGGACCATCTTCGGCATGCCCGTGGTCCCCGAGGTGAAATACAGGAGGCTCGTGTCGCTGTTCTCCGTCGGCATGCGCCCAAGCTTCTTCCCCGCTTTTGCCATGCCGGCGCCCAGGTCGTGCCACCCCGGCCGCTTCACGCCCAGGGCAATGCGCTGCTTGAGGGTGGGAGATTCGGCCAGGGCCGCGTCCACGTTCTCAAGCACCTTCTGCTCGTTGACGCACACGATTGCCTTCACGCCGGCCGCTCCGTTGCGATACACGATATCCTTTTTCGTCAGCAGGTGCGTTGCGGGTATGGCGATTGCCCCGATGCGGTGCAGCCCGAGCAGGCAGAACCAGTACTCGTAGCGGCGCTTCAGGATGAGCATCACCGGGTCCCCGCGGCCGATGCCAAGGGAGAGGAAGAAGTTCGCCGCCTGCATTGAGAGCTCTGCCATCTGGCCGAAGGTGAAGGTGGCTTCTTCCCCCTGCTCGTTGCACCAGACCAGGGCCGTCCGCGCGGGCTCCCGGGCGGCCACGACGTCCACGACGTCCCAGGCGAAATTGAACCGGGCCGGCACGGTGATGGAAAAGTCCCGTGTGAAATCCTCGTAGGAGGAGAAGCGTGTCTTGGGGAGGAACTGCTCGAGCATCGTGCCCTGACCTCTCTTTCTAGAGTATGACGGCAAGGAAACGGACCGGCGCGGCGCCAATGGCGCGCATTCCGTGGCCGTGACGTGCGTCGAAATAGATGGAGTCCCCCGGGGAGAGGAGTATCTCGTGCCCCTCGATGAGCACTTTCAGGGTCCCCTCCAGGATGTAGTTGAACTCCTGGCCGGGATGCGCGTTCAGGGGGATCGGCTCGCTCTCGGGCCGCGGCTCAACGGTGATGACAAACGGCTCCATCCGCCTGTCGACGAAATTGAAGGCGAGGCTCTGGTACCCGTAATCACGCCGACGGTCCACCTTGACGCCCTTTCCCGCCCGGGTGACCGAGTACACGTGCAGGCGCGGCTCCTCCCCTGTCATCAGGGAGGTGAGGTCCACGTGGAACTTGCCCGCCACCTGGTAGAGGAAGCTCGCGGGGATGTCGGTTTCCCCGCTCTCGTAGCGGCGGTAGGTATCCGCCGCAATGCCCAGTTCCTGAGCGCAGGTCTCGACGGAAAGCTGCGCAATGTCACGCAGCCCGCGGATTCTCTCCGCGATCTGCCTGATCTGCTCGTTCATGCCGGCCTCCAGGTTCCTTCAAGGGAAATCGCAGTCATTCTATAGGAAAGCGGGGCCCGGTCAAGGAGAGAAAAAAAGCCCCGTACGTGTAGCCGGGCGTACGGGGCCCTGAAGAAGGTGGTTCTATGAAGAGTCATTAGGCAAACAATCAAAACCGGGAAAGGTTACGCGCCGATCCTCCTTCGAGCGGCGGGTCTGTGCCGGGCGCGGGTCCCGGGTGCAGCGGGCGCATGCATCCGCGCCGCACTTGCCGCAAAGGCAAGAGACGTTTATAATGGGCCTGAGGATCCCGAACGACAGAGATAATGAGCGATGGGAACCATCGATAACATTCCGGCGGCGTGGGGGAGATAACCCCGGGAATCGAGAGCCCGCCGGCGCATGAAAGGTGAGAAATCCGGTGACCCGTACACTCTACTTTACTACAATTCCTGATGGCGGCCTCGGCCTTGCCACCTCGATGGAGCATGCCGTGCTCGAGGTCCTCGGGGTTCCCGAGGACTACCCGGACAGCGCCGTGCAGCAGATCACCGAGAGCGTCTACAAGGCCGGCATCCTGGAAACCCGGGCGCGCGTGGGTGTCCGTGGAGGGCCCATCAGGATCACCTGGGCAGCCCTCGTGGAAAAGGGGATCGCCGCGGGCCTGCTCGAGCAGCAGGATGCCTGAGTCTCCCCGCGGCGACCGCGCCCCTCGTCTTCCTCCCGCGCCCCTTCCTCCTATCTCTCGAGCTTCACGCTCATCTGTGCTCCGCCGCGCGTGACCTGAAACACCACGGTTCCCTTCGTCGTATCGTTCAATGCCCTGAAATAGTCCATGAGGCTCTTCACCTGCCTGCCGTTCATGGCGCTGATGATGTCTCCCCGCCTGAGTCCCGCGGCTGAGGCGGGGGCGCCGTTGCCGGTCACCGACCCCACGACGACACCGCCTGTGCCGCGGGGCAGGCTGAGGGCCTGGATGACCTGCTCGTCGACGGGTACCACCGTCATGCCGGGCCAGAGCATTCGGCTCTGGGCCACCGTGTCCCCGCTGTCACGTGCCCCGATTTTCACCGGCAGCGTCATGGCCTGCCCGTAGCGGATGAAGGAGAAGGTGTAGGTCCTGCCGGCCGCCAGGCGCCCCACCGCCTGCGTAAGCGCATTGGCGTCCTTTGTCTGCTGGTTGTCGATGCGCGTCACGTAATCACCGGGCAGCAGTCCCGCCGTGTCAGCCGGAGAGCCTTTGAAAATGTCGAAGAGCAGGGCCCCCGGAACGCCGGTTATCTTCAGGTCCCGGGAGAGCGGCGCGTACGCATTGTTTCCCTGGATTTCAGAGATGTCGGCGCCCAGCCATCCATACTCCACCTTCCCCTGCGTGATGATGTCCTTGACCGCCTGGCGGGCATTATTGATCGGAATGGCGAACCCCAGTCCAATGCTGCCGCCCGTAGGCGCAGCGATCCAGGTGTTGATGCCGACCACCTGCCCGCCGATGTTCACGAGGGCGCCGCCGGAATTGCCCTGGTTGATCGCGGCATCGGTCTGGATGTAGTCGGTGTAGGTCGCCGCGTCACCCTGCGGGCCGTGACGGCCCAGGGCGCTCACGATGCCCATGGTGACGGTGGAGGCAAATCCGAAGGGATTGCCCACCGCCAGCACGAGGTCTCCCACCTGGAGGGCATCCGAATCACCCAGCTCGGCCACGGGAAGCTCCGCGCTGCTCTGGAAGGAGACCAGCGCGAGGTCCTTGCGCGGATCGGTTCCCACGGTGGCAGCCTTCAGTACCGTGCGGTCCTCGAGCCTGACGCTGACATCCGTGGCGCCGCTCACCACGTGATTGTTGGTGAGCACGTAGTAGCGGTCTCCCGATCTCTGCACGATGATGCCCGATCCAAGGCCCGCGCGGCGGAAGCCCGGCTGCGTCTCTCCCGGAAGGAGGTCCCCCTGGGGAGTCTTCCGCGCGGCAACCTGCGTGACGTCGACTTCCACGACAATGGGAAGGACCTTCTTCGCGACTTCGCGGAGGGAAAGCTGCGCGGCCTGGAGGGCTGCGGCGGACTGTTGCGCGACCGCGGGGTCCTCCGACTGGCCGAACGCCGGGGACCCGAGGAGAAGGAGAGCGGCCGCTGCTGCCGCGAGGGCGAAGGACGTTATTCTGCGTTTCATTTTTTCTGGCCTCCGATCGAGAATGTACGGCGTTGGATTTCCGGGCGCGTTACGGCAGTGTTAAACTTCCTTAATGGGCCAGCCGGCCGCGCCGAGGACTTTTCTGATCTCCGACAGCAGCGTGCCGGCGTCGAAGGGCTTCTGGAGCAGCCGGATGCCCATCTCCTCCAGGCCGGGGAGCAGGGGAGAGCATTCCGCGTAGCCCGACATACAGAGCACCTTCAGGGAAGGGCGGCTGGACAGGGCCTTCTTCACCAGCTCGGGTCCGCCCATCCGGGGCATGACCACGTCCGTCAGAAGCAGGTGGATCTCGATGCCCGGCGCGGCCACTATTCCCATCGCCTCCTCGCCGTCGGCCGCCTCTATAACCACATAGCCGTTCTTCACGAGGACCGACCTGCTGAATGCGCGAAGTGCCTCCTCGTCCTCAACCAGGAGGATCGTCTCAGTTCCCCGCTTCTCTACGGGGGCCGTGGGAGTGGCGGCAACCTCTTCGGCGTCCTGGTAGACACGCGGAAGAAGGATGGTAAAGGCGGCCCCGGCGCCGGGAGAGCTGCGGCAGGAGATGAACCCGCCGCTCTGCTTCACGATTCCATACACGGTGGCAAGACCGAGGCCGGTGCCTTTTCCCGATTCCTTGGTGGTGAAAAACGGCTCAAAAAGCCGTGAGAAGGTTGCGGCGTCCATGCCGACGCCGGTGTCGGTCACGGTGAGCACCACGTAGTCGCCAGGAGTAACTTCTTCACCGTGCTCGCGGCCCTCCCCGACGCTGAGGTTGCCCGTCTCAATGGTGAGGCTGCCGCCGGAAGGCATGGCGTCACGCGAATTGACCGCAAGGTTCATGATGACCTGTGCGATCTTTCCGGGGTCCGCCCGCACGTTGCCCGTTTCCGGGTCCAGGCGGAGGCTGAGGGCGATATCCTCGCCGATGATGCGCTGGAGCATGTTCTCCAGTCCCGCGACCGCCGCACGCGGCCCGAGGACCCGCGTCTGCAGGTCCTGGCGCCTGCTGAAGGCGAGCAGCTGTGCCGTCAGCTCTGCCGCCCGGGCGGAAGCGCGCCTGATCTCCCGGACATCGGTCTTCATCTCGTGCGACATGGGCAGGCCCTGGTCTATCACGGCGGCGTAGCCGCTGATGACGGTCAGCAGGTTGTTGAAGTCATGGGCGATGCCTCCCGCGAGTCGCCCGATGGCCTCCATCTTCTGCGCCTGGATGAGCCTTTCCTCGCTCTTGCGGAGCGCCTCCTCCGCGGCACGGATACCCGTGATATCGCGGCCGGTGCACACGACGCCGACGATCTTCCCCCGCGCGTCCCGCAGCGGCACCTTGGTGGTCAGCGTCCAGCGGCGTCCGCCCTGCCAATCCGAGGATTCCTCCTCCTTGTTGATCAGCGGCTCACCCGTCTCGATGACGGCCTTCTCATCGGCACGGTAGCGCGCCGCCTCCTCCGCCGGAAAGAAATCGAAGTCGGTTCCCCCGATGACGGCGCCGGCCGTTTCCCTGCCCAGGGCGCGGGCGTTGGCCGTGTTGGCGATGAGGATGCGGCTCTCAGAGTCCTTCACCGACACGAAGTCCGGAAGGTTGTCGATGAGGGTCTGGAGCATCATCCTCCCCCGGGAAAGAGTGTCCTCCAGCTCCCGCCGTGCCGTGATGTCCCTGACGGTGGAAAGGATTACTTCCTCTCCCTCCAGCTCGACGAGGTGGTTGCTGATTTCCACCGGGATGCGCCGCCCATCCCGCGCGACGTGGATCCCTTCCCACAGCGCGTGTCCCTCCGCGCGCAGGCGCTGCATCATGGACGGCACCGCTGCCGTCGTCTCGGGGGCATCGAGGTCTCCCGGGCTCATGGACAGGAGATCCTCGCGGCTGAAACCAAGGCGATTACAGGCGATGTCGTTGACCTCGAAGATTCTGCCTGGCAGCCCCTCCGCCGTGAGGCCGTGGACGAAAACCGCGTCGTTGATGCCATTGAAGAGGGCGCGGTAGCGCGCCTCGCTGCGGCTCGCTGCGGCCTCCTCCCGAAGGGACTGGGAGATCCTCCGCGAGATGAGCTGGTAGAGGAGTACGGCGGTGACCAGGATGTAGAGAAAGCCTTTCAGGACGGAGATGCGGACCATCACGGAGGGCTCCATGGAGAGCCAGGTCAGGGCGTTGTCTGAAAAGTAGATCCAGACCGCGGCGAACGCGGCGTAGATTCCAACAATGCGCAGCGCGGAACGCCGGTTCTTTCCCCTGCAGGCCCTCTCCATGTGGCTGGTCCTCCCCGAGCCGCTTACTATAGCAGAAGAGTGCCGGGGAGATCACGAGGATCGGGTCAGCTGCCGATGCCCGCGCGGCTCCACGGGGTGAATCGGGCAGGAAAGGGGTCAGCTGCCAATGGAGAGCGCTGCCAGCAGCTCGGTGAAGTACCCGATGAAGAAGCCCGCGGCAACGGAGATCATGAGGGGCAGCCGGGCTAGGGAGCGGCGGCCGAGGATGAGCAGATCGGCGGAGACATAGATCAGAGATCCGCCGGCAATCGAGAGGAAGAGCGTGGTGGCAACAGGGGAGCTCCAGCTTGCCCCGATGATGGTCCCGATGAATGTCGGGCCGCCGCCGATGAGCCCGGCGAGCAGGAGGAAGCGCAGCGACGGCCGCATGCCCGCCAGCGGGGCCGCAATGCCGAAGCCCTCCGTCATGTTGTGCAGCCCGAACCCGATGACCAGCACCAGCGCGAGGGAGACGGCGCCGCTAGCCGCCGACTGGCCGATGGCCAGCCCTTCCCCCAGGTTGTGCAGCCCGATGCCGGCAGCGATGGAGAGCGAGAGCACCGCGGGCGGGGTGGTCGGGGTGTCAACCGCCTTGCCGGCGGCAGGGGCGGCGGGGGCCCGCGTGCCGCCGGCAGCAGCGCTGGTATCGATGGCAGCGGCGCGGCGGGGGAGACCGCGCTGCATGGCAGGCTTGATGAAGCGCTTCTCGATGAGCGGGATGCCGATGAGACCGGCGAACACCCCGAGGACGAGAAGGACGAGGGTGAGAACCCCTGCAAACGTCACCGCCTGGCCGTCCGCCCAGTACTTGATGACCTGTTCCCCGCTGTCCAGCACGTTGCTGAGGATGTCGATGGTCAGGAAAATCAGGATGCCCGTGGCAAGACCGTTCATCACCCCGCGGGCTTCGGGCTTCAGGCGGGAGAAGGCAGCGATCGGCAATCCGAGAAATATCGTCAGCCCGGCCAGGGCGCCGAGAACATAGAGCCGCAGTAAAGACACTCCTGCTACCTCACTTCTAACAGGATACTGAGCGCCTCCGCGCGCGAGCAAGGGGAATCTTTCACGCGGAGGGCCGGGACGCCTCTTCGTCGGGCTCCTGCTGGGTGAGGCAGTGCAGCGTTCCCAGGCCCCAGACGAGGTCCACCGCGTGGATGCCGATGACGCGGCGCCCGGGGAAACATTCGGAGAGCACCCCCAGCGCCACACGGTCGTTCGGATCGTTGAACGTCGGCACAAGGACGACGCGATTGGCGATGTAGAAGTTGGCGTAGCTCGCCGGCAGGCGGCGGCCTTCAAAGAACAGCGGGGCGGGCAGGGGGAGGGGTACCGCCTCCAAACGCCCGCCGTCCTCCAGGTGAAAGCCTTCGAGGCGCTCGCGGTTCTCCTCCAGCGGGCGGTAGTTGGCGTCTTCGGGGTCCGTCTCCCTGCAGAGCACGACGGTGCGCGGGCCGACGAACCTGCAGAGGTCATCGACGTGCCCGTGCGTGTCATCGCCGCTGATCCCTTTCCCCAGCCAGAGGACATTACGAGCGTCCAGCATCTCCCGCAGCACCCCCTCGATCTCCCGCCGCCCGAGGCCGGGGTTTCGCGCCTGCACCACCGCGTCGAGGAGGCACTCCTCCGTTGTCAGGAGGCTCCCGCGGCCGTTCACGTCTATGCTGCCGCCCTCGAGCACCACGGTCCTGCCGTTGAACTGCGCGGGGACCAGTCTGCGGCCGCTGGCTTTCGCGATTCTCTGCGCAACCTTCGCATCGTGATGGAAATCCGGGTATTTTGCCCAGGCGTTGAAGGCGAACCCTGCTACGGCGAGCTCTTGCGGGAGGGATTCCCTGCGGATGAACAGGGGGCCGTAGTCACGGGTCCACACGCGATCTGTCGGGATGCGATGGAACTCGATCTGCTCCATGGCGGCGCCGGCCCGCGCCAGTATGCGCCGTGCGCGGCCTTCAGCAGCCTCCGTGTCCACCAGGATGCGCACCTTCTCCCCGGGGCAGATCTTGCGCGCGATTTCCCCATAGACCCAGGGCACGGGGGCGAACTTCCCCGGCCAGTCGCTGAGATTGTGAGGCCAGGCGATCCAGGTGGCCGCATGGGGCTCCCACTCCGCCGGCATGCGCAGCTGCCCGGGCGCTTCGCGCGCGCTGGGACCGCTCATGTGTCTTCGAGGAACCTCTTGTCCAGGCCCTGGTAGGCATCGATGCGCCGATCCCTCATGAAGGGCCAGTTGCGCCGCACCTCTTCGATCCGCGCGGGGTCGACCTCTCCGTAGACGATCTGCTGCGCGTCGGATTGCGCCGCCGCGATGACCACACCAAAAGGGTCAGCGAGGAACGTGCCGCCCCAGAACTCGATCCCGGGGCCGCCGGCGGGCGGCGTCTCCAGCCCGACGCGGTTGACCGCGGCAACAAACACGCCGTTGGCGATGGCGTGGGCCCGCTGGATGGTCATCCACGCGTCACGCTGCGCGGCGCCGTACTGCTCCTTCTCCCGGGGGTGCCACCCGATGGCGGTGGGGTAGAAGAGGATGCCCGCCCCGCGCAGCGCGGTGAGCCGCGCGGCCTCGGGGTACCACTGGTCCCAGCAGATGAGGGTGCCGATGCGTCCCGCCGGGGTGTCGAAGGCCTGGAAACCGAGGTCCCCCGGGGTGAAATAGTACTTCTCGTAGAAACCGGGGTCATCGGGTACATGCATCTTGCGGTACACCCCGATGAGCTCCCCGCCCGCGCCGATCACCGCGGCGCTGTTGTGGTACAGCCCGGCGGCGCGCCGTTCGAAGAGGGGGGCGATCACCGTCAGCTTCCTGGCCCGCGCCACCTTGCCGAGGGCCTCGGTGGAAGGCCCGGGAATGCTCTCCGCCAGGTCAAAGGCCCCGATGTCCTCACTCTGGCAGAAGTACCGCGAGCGAAAGAGCTCCGGCAGGCACACCACGGCCGCGCCGCCGCGGGCCGCCTCCTCGACGAGGTGCACGGCCTGCTGGAGGTTCGCCACGGGATCGGGGGAGGGGGCCGTCTGCACGAGGCCGACGGCGTACGTGCCGCGGGGATCCATGAGCTGAAGCGTATCGAAACCGAAGCCCCTTTCCAAGCCGGCCCCATTCACGTATACTCGCCCCCGCGTACTCAGCGGATTCCTTTTTTCGGCTCCACACGCGGGATGTTCGGAGAATGCTCTACAACGGTGACGGCACAGATCACTTTCTCCTCGAAGTGGAGGGCCTCGCGAAGCAATTCAGGGGCCTGCTCGCCGTTGACGACTACCGCCTGCAGCTTCGCCCGGGGGAGATCCTGGGCATCATCGGGCCCAACGGCGCCGGCAAATCCACCGTGTTCAACCTGCTCACCGGGCACATCAAGCCCACCCGGGGCACGCTGAGATTCAAGGGCCAGGACATCACGCGGCTGCCCCCGCAGGATATTGCGCGCCTGGGCATAGGGCGCACGTTCCAGAACATCAGGCTGTTCCCCACCATGAGCGTGCTGGACAACGTGCTGTGCGCCCGGCAGCTTCACGAGCGCCACGATCTTCTGAGTACCGTGCTTTCCCTGCCCTCCTTCCGCCGCGCCGAGAAGCGTCTTGCCGAGGAGGCACTCGAGCAGCTCGCGCTCTTCGACCTGCAGGAGCGCGCCGCAGCTCCCGCCACTTCGCTGCCCTACGGGGACCAGCGGAGGCTGGAGATCGTGCGCGCGCTGGCCCTGAAGCCGTCCCTGCTTCTCCTCGACGAGCCCACCGCGGGGATGAACGCGCGGGAGAGCCAGTTCATCCTGGACCTCATCCGCCGCATCCGCGACCAGTTCGAGCTCACGATCATCATCGTGGAGCACAACCTGCCGCTGGTCATGCAGCTCTGCGAGCGCATCCAGGTGCTCAACTACGGACAGACCATTGCAGAAGGCACCCCGGAGAAGGTCAGGGCGGACCCGCGGGTGATCGAGTCGTACCTGGGAAAGGTCAAGGACGATGCTGGCGCATGAGTCAGGGATGACCGCGCCCAAGACCGTCATGCTGGCGCTCGACCAGGTCGAGGTGAGCTACGGCCACGTCCAGGCCCTGCACGCCATCGACCTGCGCGTCGAGGACGGTGAGCTGGTGGCGCTGCTGGGGGCAAACGGCGCCGGCAAGTCGACAACGCTCATGGCCGTCTCCGGCATCGTGCGGCCGCGCGCGGGGTCCGTAGTATATGACGGGCGCGACATTACGAAGCAGAGCGCTTTCGAGATCGTCAACCAGGGGGTCATCCACTGCCCAGAGGGGAGGCGTATTTTCGGGAGCCTCACCGTGGTGGAGAATCTGCGCATGGGGGCCGTACGCCGAAAGGACAAGGCGGCGGCGCGGCGCGACATGGACCGCGTCTTCTCCCTTTTCCCCGTGCTGGGGCGACGGCGCGGGCAGTCGGGGGCGACCCTCAGCGGGGGAGAGCAGCAGATGCTGGCCATCGGTCGGGCGCTGATGGGGCAGCCGCGGCTTCTCATGCTGGATGAGCCCTCCCTCGGCCTGGCGCCGATCGTGGTCGGGGAGATATTCGAGGTGATCCGCGAGCTGCACCGGCAGGGGGTGACGATCCTCCTGGTGGAGCAGAACGTGCACCAGGCGCTCGCCGTGGCTGACCGCGCCTACGTCCTGGAGACCGGGAGCATTACGCTGTCCGGCACCGGCGAGCAGCTGCGCGCCAATCCCGAGATCGAGGCTGCGTACCTCAGCACCGCCCCGCAGGGAGGCGTGCCGCCCAAGGGAGGCACGCCGTGAGTCCCCTGGAGCTCCTGCTGCAGCAGCTGATCAACGCGGTCAGCATTGGAAGCCTGTACGCCCTCATGGCCATCGGCCTCTCGATGGTCTTCGGGATCCTGCGCCTCATCAACTTCGCCCACGGCGATCTCATAATGGTAGGAAGCTACGTCGCGCTGCTCCTGCTGATGGTGGGACTGCCCTTTCCCGTGGCCGCGATTGCCGGGGTGGCGGCAAGCACCGTCGCGGGGCTCGTGATGGAGCGGGTTGCCTATCGGCCCCTGCGGGGCGCCCACGAGGTCGCGATGCTGCTGACCTCTTTCTCCGTCACGATCTTCCTGGAAAACCTCGCCATCATCATCTTCCGCCCGACCTCCCGTGCTTTTCCCGCACCGGCGCTCCTGCGTGGGGTCATCGAGCTGGGCCAGCTTCGGCTTGCCAGTCTCGACCTGATTGCCATCGTCGTGGCCGCAGTCCTCCTGGTCGCCCTCACGCTGTTCGTGACGCGGACCGACATCGGCATTTCCATGCGCGCCGCGGCACAGGACCTGGTGGCCGCGCAGCTCATGGGCATCAACGTCAACCGCGTCATCGCGGTGGCATTCGCCATCGGCTCGTTCCTTGCCGGCATCGTCGGGCTCCTATGGAGCGTCAGGGTGGGCAAGGTTGACCCGCTCATGGGGTTCAACCCCGTGCTGAAGGCCTTCATCGCTTCCGTGATCGGCGGACTGGGGAGCCTGCCTGGGGCGGTGATCGGCGGCTACGTGCTGGGCGCTCTGGAAATCCTCCTGCAGGGACTGCTGCCTGCCGCGCTGAACCCGTACCGCGATGCGTTCGTCTATGCCATATTGATTGCGTTGCTCCTTTTCAGGCCCAGCGGCATCCTCGGCAGCACGGAGAGGGAAAAGATCTGATGCAGCCACAGGCACGCAACGACCTTACCTCCCGCCGCCTCCCCCCGCTCGCCGTGCCCGCAATCCTCCTGGCGTGCGCCGTGGTCATTGTAGCCGCGGTGGAGCTCCTGGCAGGCGACTACGTGCAAAGGATCGTCATCGGCATCGGCATCAACGTGATCCTTGTCGTTGCCCTCAACCTTTCCAACGGGTTCACCGGCGTGTTCTCCCTGGGGCACGTGGGGTTCATGGCCATTGGGGCCTACACGGCCGCGGTCCTCACTCTCCCGGTATCCCTGAAAGCGGTGAACCTCCCCAGCCTGCCCGGCTGGCTCTCCGGCTTGGCGCTGCCGTTCCTGCCGGCCACCCTGATCGCGGGCTTGGTGGCGATGATCGTGGCATTCCTCGTGGGCCTTTCCCTGATGCGGCTGAAAGGGTCCTACGTCTCGGTGGCCACCCTGGGGTTCCTGGTCATCGTGTACGTCATCCTGGTGAACTGGGACCAGCTCACCAGGGGAGCGCGGACATTTGCCGGGGTACCTGGATTCACAAGGACGTGGAACGTGTGGATCTGGGCGGTGCTCACCGTCTACGTGGTGTGGAGGCTAGGTCGGTCATCCTACGGCCGCGCCATGATGGCCGCGCGGGACAACGAGATCGCGGCGCAGTCCCTGGGGGTGAACGTGATGCGCTCGCGCCTCCTGGCGTTCTGTCTCAGCGCGTTCCTCACCGGGGTGGCAGGGTCCCTCTGGGCCCACTTCATCGGCTCTTTCTCTCCGAAGTCATTCTATTTCGTGCAGACATTCAGTATCATCACGATGCTGGTGGTCGGGGGGATGGGATCGGTGAGCGGGTCCGTGATCGGGGTGATCATCATCACGGTGCTCTCCGAGATCCTTCGCAACGCCGAGCGCGGGGTGACCCTGGGAAACCTCCATGTCCCGCCGGTGTACGGGGCGAGTCAGATCCTCATGGCGGTGCTTTTCGTGCTGATCATAGTGTTCAAGCCGTCGGGGCTCACCGGGGGGAAAGAGGTCGACTTTGCCGCCCTGCTGGGCAGGCTTCGGCGGGGGAAAAAAGGGAAACGGTCCGCATGAGGAGGGACGTCGGGCCCGAGCATGCGGCTTGAAGTTTTTCACGATCCCGAACGGGAAAAAGGAGAAGGGTATGAAGAGTAAACTGGCTCTCGCGCTGGTCCTCGCCGCGGCGGTGCTCGTCGCAGGGTGCGGCGGCAAGGGCGGCGGAAACGCAATCAAGATCGGCATGATCTACAACATGACCGGTGCGCAGGCGTCCCTGGATGCCCCCTCGGCCAACGGGGCGAAGCTGGCGGCCAAGGAGATCAACGCGGCCGGCGGCGTGCTGGGCAAGAAGATCGAGCTGGTTGCCTACGACGGGAAGTCCGACGCGGCGACCATCGCCAACTCGGCCACCCAGCTCACGGGGAGCGACAAGGTGGTGGCGATGTTCGGCTTCAGCGACAGCGACATGACCATGGCCGCGGCCCCCATCGCGGCGAAAGCCGGCATCGTGTTCGTGACCTCGGGGGCAACCTCCCCCAAGCTGCCCGAGCAGGTGCCTGATTACCTGTACCTCGCGTGCTTCGGCGACAACGTGCAGGCCGCCGCCGCCGCGGAGTTCTCGATCAATTCCCTGAAGGCGAAGAGCGTGTACTTCCTGGTGGACAAGGGCATGGAATACACGCTGCTGCTGGGCAAGTACTTCAAGGAGCGCTTCGTCGAGTTGGGCGGGAAGGTCGTCATGGAAGACACCTACCAGACCGGGGACAAGGACTTCTCCGCGCAGATCACCAAGATGAAGGGCCTGAAGGCAAAGCCGGACATCCTCTTCATCTCGGCAGGTCCCGATGATATCGGCACCATCGTGAAGCAGTTCCGCGACGCCGGCGTGAAGAGCCCGATCATGGGCGGTGACGGCTACGACACCCCGCTGCTGGTGCAGGTTGCCGGCGCGGGCGCCGAGAACGTCTACTTCTCCACGCACTCGCTGATGGACGCGAACCTCGGCACCGATGCGGTGAAGAAGTTCATCGCCGCCTACCAGACGGAATACAAGACCCCCCCCGAGAACGCCTTCGCGGGCCTTGGCTACGACACGCTGAAGCTGATCGTGGACTCCATCAAGCGCGCCGGCTCGGCCGACCCCAAGAAGCTGAAGGAGGCCCTGGCGGGCACGCAGAGCCTCGCCGGCGTCACCGGTTCCATCACCTACCAGCCGGGCAGCCGGATTCCCCAGAAGGGCGTGACCATCGTCCTGGTGAAGGGCGGGGCGTTCACGCTGGCCCAGGAGCTGGTGCCGGAGAAGGTGCCGAACCCCTAAGCCGAACATGACCGAGAGAGCGGGCCGCACGAGCGGCCCGCATTTCTATGGAGGAATGCCGATGAACAAGAACCCGATCGAAGTCCAGCACCTGAGCTCTGCGGATTTTGCCCGCACGCCCTTCGACAAGGTGATCCTGCCGCTGGGCTCCCTGGAGAGCCACGGGGGACACCTTCCGTTCGGCACCGATGCCATGACCGCCTACCTGGTGGCCCTGGACGTAGCCGCGCGCGTGCCGAAGACCGCGGTCCTGCCGCCGGTCAATTACGGGGTGAGCGAGCACTACAAGCAGTTCCCGTTCACCATCTCCCTGCAGTTCGAAACCGAGACGGCGCTGATCAGGGACATCCTGGAGTCGGTCTACCGCGAGGGCATCCGCCGGGTGTTCGTCATGAATGGCCACGACGGCAACATCTCCCCCATCGAGGTGGCGGCCCGCTCGGCCAAGGTGGCGCACCCCGATTTCAAGATCGTGTCCATGGACGCGTGGTGGATGGAGATCGGCGACCTGCTGCCGCCGGACTTCTTCCAGGTATGGAACGGCCTGGGTCACGGCGGGGAGGGGGAGACCTCCATCTGCCTGGAGCTCTTCCCCGAGCTGTGCGACATGTCGAAGGCAAAAGGGGTGGTCCCGCACCTGCCGCCGCACCTGAACGTCAAGTGGACGTTCGACGAGCTCACCAACACGGGCACCAGCGGCGACCCGACGAAGGGCACGCGGGAGAAGGGCGCAAAAATGCGCGCGGCCCTCGTGGACGAGCTTGTCAGGCTGCTCACAGACCTCGACGCGAAGAGCTGGGACTGGCGCTCCCCCGAGGTCAAAAGGGGAAGCTGAAATGGCGGGCGATGAACGGCTCCTGGATCTCGCGCAGTGGCGGGCTCGAACGGCGGAGCTGTACGCTGCGGTGCGCGGCGCTCCCGAATCAGGGGCCGCCGCCGCCTGCCGGGAGTATCGCCGACGCCGTGACGAGATGTTCGCCTCCCACCCGCAGTCTCCCCTCGATGCGAAGCAGAAGAAGGCATTTCGAGGCCTGTCCTGGTTTCCCTACGACCCTGCGCTGAGATTCCGTGTCGCTGTCCAGCCGGTTGCGGAAGCGCCGGCGGCCATCGTAGATGCGCCGGCCCCGCTGTTCGAGCTTCCCGAAGGCCCCCTGCGCGTCCGCCGCTTTGCGCGTGTGATGATCGGAGCGCCGGGAAGCGCGCTCGACGGGGCCGCGCTGACCCTGTACTGGGTCGAGGGATATGGCGGCGGGCTCTTCCTTCCGTTCAAGGACCTGACGAACGGCGGCAAGACCTACGGCGGCGGCCGCTACCTGTACGACACGATCAAGGGCGCCGACCTCGGCGCGGGCAACGGCGCGCTGGTCCTTGATTTCAACTACGCGTACAACCCCTCCTGCGCCTACAATCCGCGCTGGATCTGCCCGCTCCCGCCGCGGGAAAATGCGTTGTACGCGGCCGTCGAGGCGGGGGAGCTGGCGTTCTGAGGAAAAGGGAGAGAGCTCGACGGTCAGGCGCGCTTCGCGCTGCGCACGCCAAGCTCATCCATCATCCTGGCGGTTTCCCGGTAGGCCTCGGTCACCCAGTCGACAATGGCGGCAGGGTCTGGCGCGTACTCCAGCTCGAGGCTGATGGTGCCGTCGAAGCCCGCCTTCTTCAGCTCCCCGAGGTAGGTGCGAAGGGGCGTGTTGCCCCGGCCCGGCGGAAGGTCGCCGTGCACCTCGCCGTTGCAGTCTGAAAAGTGGACATGGGCCACCCGTCCGCGCAGCTTGCCGATGTCCTCGGGCTTCACCCCGGCCTTCCGCATCAGCCACAGGTGGGAGCAGTCGACATTCGCGCGCACCGCATCGCATTGAACGTCGGCGAGGAAGCTCACAAGGCCGTCAACCGTGTTGAAGATCGATTCCTTGAACGGCTCGATCTCCAGCGCGATTGTCACACCCTGCTTCAGCGCGTACTCCCCGATCCGCTTCAGCGAGTCCACCGCGAGCTCCCGCATCTGCTTGGTGGGGATGACCACGTGCTCCCAGTAGTACTCTCCGAGGGCCAGCACGAGATTCCGGGCGCCCAGCCTGCGCGCCAGGTCAACGTGCGCGTTCACGCGCTTCACGGCGAAGGCGCGCGGAACGTTGTTGAAGTCTGAGAGGGCGAAGCTCACGCAGGTGGCTGCCCGGAAGGGAAGGTGCAGCTCCTCGCCCAGCTTCCTGATCCGCTCGATCTCCTGGTCGCTCGTCTCCATGGGGTCAAGCAGGACGTCGGCGGTGTCATAGCCGATCTGTTTCGTCATGCGCAGCCCGGCGTCGGTGGGGTCAAGGGAAGAGCCGAACCACGCCGAATTGATAAGCCCGAGCTCCATGGGCGATAAGGTAATGAATTGCACGGTCCGCCGCCAAGCGCGGCGCAGGCGGCGGGTGGAGGGTCCCTCCTCCTACTTCTTGTCGAGGAGCCTCTGCACCTCGCGCGCAGTGGGCAGGGCATTCATCACCCCGCGCTTGCGCGCGGTGAGCGCCCCCGCCGCGTTGGCAAACCGCAGGGCGCGGGAGAGGATCTCCTCCCCGAGGCCCTCCACCCTGGCGCGGCGGTCAGCGCGGCGGCCGCCGAGGGCGGCGAGCACCTGCACCAGCAGGGCCGCCATGAAGGCATCCCCGCAGCCCGTGGCATCCACCGCCCTGACCTTGAACCCGGCAGCGCTGCCGGCGCCAGCCGCGGTGGACCAGGCGCTGCCGTCGGGGCCGAGTGTGGCCACGCAGAGCGCCGGGCCGCGGTCCACGATCTCCCGGCAGCCGTTGCGGGCATCATCGGTACCCGTGATGAAGCGCAGCTCCGTCTCGTTCACCTTGACGATGTCCGCCAGCGGGATGGCAGCCGCTATTTCTGACATTGCCCGCGCCTCGCTGTCCCAGAGACCGGGCCTGTAGTTCACGTCGAAGGAGACGAGTGCCCCCGCCTTTCGGGCGCGTACCGCCCCCTCGATGGCGGCGCTGCGGCAGGGCTCCACGGCCAGGCTGACGGAGCCGAAATGATAGACAGCCGCGCGCTCGATGAGCGCCGCGTCCAGCTCGCCGGGTTCAAGGAGCATGTCAGCACCCGGATTTCTATAGAAGAGCATTTCCGTCCTGTGCGGATCAGGGACCGTCATGAAGTTGAGGGTGGTTCGATACCGGGTGTCGTAGCGCATGCCGGTGGTGTCCACCCCGTACTCCGTGAGAACCCTTTCCAGCCTGTGGCCGAACTGGTCCTCTCCAACCTTCCCGATGAAGGCCGATTTTACACCCAGCCGGGCCGCGGCAACTGCTACATTGGCAGGGGCCCCTCCAGCGACGGGCAGGAAAGCCGTGACGGAGAAGAAGTCCTTTCCTGACTCAGAAGCAAACATGTCGAGAATCAGCTCTCCGAGGGTGACGATTTCCATAAAAAAATCTCCTTTCACGGCTTGACAAATCTAAAGTTGCTAATATAAGATCATCCTAATGTTAATACATTATGATGATTCGACTGTCAATAATCAGCGCCACCGCATAGCGCCCCCGGGGGTTCGGGCAGCGTGAGCGAGCGCGCCTTTCGCCAGGCGAAGAAGGGAGGAGTGCATGATTACTGAAACCATCAATCCAAACAGCAAGCTCCCCCTCTACCACCAGCTCTACGAGCTGTTCCAGGAAAAGATCCGCAGCGCGGCCTGGAAGCCCGGCGATATGATACCACCGGAATCGGAGCTGACAACCCTCTACGGGGTGAGCCGTGTCACCGTCCGCAAGGTCCTGGACATGCTCGTGCAGGAGGGGCACCTGTTGAGAGAGCGGGGCAGGGGCAGCTTCGTGGCGCACCCCAAGCTCGAGCACGGCATGACCCGCATCGTGAGCTTTACCGACGACATGAAGCAGCGGGGGTTCCTGCCGCGGACCCGGATCCTCTTCTCCGGGCTCATGCCGGCCCCCGCCGCCATCGCGGAGAAGCTGCAGATCGCCGAGGGCGAGGAGCTGGCCCGCATCGACCGGCTGCGGCTTGCCGACGAGGAGCCGATGTGCGTCGAGGAATCCTTTCTCGTGCATCGCTACATCCCCGGCATCCTGGAGCACGATTTTTCGACGAACTCGCTTCGCGAAATCAAGGACAAAAAGTACGGCGTGCGCTGGTCGCGGGCAATGCAGACCATCCAGGCCATCGCCGCCCCGCCCGAGATCGCGCACCTGCTGGCGATGAAACCAGGCGCGCCCCTTCTGTACTTCGAGCGGGTCAGCTACTCGCAGGAGGACATCCCCCTGGAGTACCTGCGGGTGTACTACCGGGCGGACCGCTACGTGCTGCACAACGAGCTGGCCGGAGGAGCCGGCTGACTCAGTTCTGGAACGGAGGACGTATGACGAAGAAGAAGCTGCTGCTGGGCCTTGCCCCGACGCGCCGATTTGTTTTTTCCGCGGAAGATGCGGCGAAGTACAAGCTCCTTGTGGAGAAGCAGCTGAAATGCTGGGACGTTGAGTTCGTCAACGTGGACGCGGTGAACACGGAAGGGCTGCTCTTCGAGCGCGCCCATGCCGCCGCGGCCGCCGAGATTTTCAAGAAGGCCAATGTCGATGCCGTCTTTGCCCCGCACGTGAACTTCGGCACCGAGGAGGTCGTCTGCCAGCTTGCCCGCGCCGTGAACAAGCCCCTCCTGATCTGGGGGCCGCGGGACGAGGCGCCGCTGCCCGACGGCTCGCGGCTGCGTGACACGCAGTGCGGCATGTTCGCCACGGCGAACGTGCTGAAAAAGTACGGCGTTCCGTACTCCTGGATCGTGAACTCGCGTCTGGACACCCCTGTGTTCGAAAACGGCGTGAAGACGTTCCTCTCCGCGGTGGCCGCCGCGAAGGCGTTCCTGGGGGCGCGCATCGGGCAGGTGAGCACCCGGCCGCCGAACTTCTACACGGTCATGATCAACGAGCAGGACCTCATCCAGCGCTGGGGCATCGAGATGGTGCCCATCGACCTCGTTGTGCTGGTCCGCCGCGTCCTGGAGATGGCGGCCAAGGACCCCCGGGTCAAGGACGAGGCCCAGTCCATGAAGAGCCGCGTCGCGCTGAAAGGCGTGAACGACGAGGCCCTCACGCGCGTGGCGGCCCTGAAGCTCTTCCTGGCCGACTGGGCGGAGAAAGAAGAGCTGGACGCGATTGCCTTCAAGTGCCACGACGACCTGCCTGATGCCCTGGGCATCTATCCCTGCTTCGTCAACGGAGAGCTGGCAACCATGGGCGTGCCGGTGACCTGCGAAACCGACATCCACGGCGCGTTGAGCGCCCTCCTGCTGCAGGAGGCGGCGCGCGGCGCCACCCCGCCGTTCTTCGCCGACCTCACCGTGCGTCACCCCACCAACGACAACGCGGAGCTTCTCTGGCACTGCGGCAACTTCCCGCACTCCCTGGTGAAGAAGCCCAACGCCGCGTTCCTGGGCACGCACTTCGTCATCCCCCCGCATCGGCCGGGAACGGGTAATTTCGAGATCAAGGGCGGGGACATTACGATTGCGCGCTTTGACGGGATCGGGGGAGAGTACTCCCTGCTGATGGGTCACGGCCGCGGGACCGACGGCCCGTTCACCCTCGGCACCTATCTCTGGGTGGAGGTGCCCGACTGGCCGCTGTGGGAAGAACGGCTGGTCCGCGGGCCTTACATCCACCACGTGGCCGGCATCCACGGCAAGTACGCCGCGGCGCTCTACGAGGCCACCCGCTATATCCCCGGCCTGAAGGCTGACCCGGTGCAGCCCACCGCCGAGCAGATCGGCGCATACCTTCGGGGGTCAGGGAACGGCATATGAGCGAAAGCTACGCCCAGATGGGGTTCGCGAACACACGGGACATGTTCAAGAAGGCATACGCGGAGGGGTATGCCGTGCCTGCCTTCAACTTCGTCTGCCTGGAGCAGATGCTTGCCATCCTCGAGGCCTCCATGGAGACCCGCTCCCCGTTCATCATGCAATGCTCGGCGAATGTCCGCGCCTACATCGGGCCCGCCATGGTCAGGTACATGGCGCAGGGCTGCATTGAAACGATGAGCAGGGCGGGGACGAAGGTGCCCATGGCGCTGCACCTCGACCACGGCAAGAGCGCGGAAGAGTGCTTTGCCTGCATCGACGACGGGTTCTCCTCCGTCATGATCGACGGATCGGCCCTGCCCTTCGCGGAGAATGTCAAGGAGACCGCCCGCGTGGTCGCGTACGCCCGCCCGCACGGCGTCACCGTCGAAGGCGAGCTGGGGGTGCTGTCGGGAATCGAGGAGGATGTGGCGCACGGCGCGTCGACCTTCACCGATCCCCGTGCCGTGGCCGAGTTCGTGAAGAGCACGGGCGTCGACAGCCTTGCCATCTCCATCGGGACCTCGCACGGCGTGGTGAAGATCAAGGTGAAAAAGGGAGACCCCATCCCTCCGCTGCGATTCGATATATTAGAGAAGATCGCGAAGGACCTGCCTGGTTTCCCCATCGTGCTGCACGGCGCATCGGCCCTGCCGGCACGCTACGTCGAGATGATGAACCGCTATGGCGGGGCCCTGGCCGAGTCCCAGGGGATTCCCGAGGACCAGGTGATCAAGGCGGTGAAGTCCTCCGTATGCAAGGTGAACATCGCCTCCGACGGATGGATCGCGATGACCGCCGCGGTGCGCAAGGCACTGGCGGAAAAGCCCGCCTCCATCGATCCGCGCTCGTTCCTGTCGGCGGGGCGGCAGCAGATGAAAGAATTGTATATCTACAAAATCACCCAGGTGATGGGCAGCGCAGGAAAGGCGTAGCCATGGAGCAGCCGCATTCTGCGGAAAAGGAGGTGAGCAGGCAGCGGATCAAGGCGGCGGCTGCGGAGCCCGGGGCTCGGGAGGCCGCGCGGCAGCCGTTCGGGCATAACGGGCTCTCGGGAAGACAACTGAGGACTCAACGTTTCTCAATGACACGAGGAGGAGCTTACATGGTTTCGAAGATCAGATTCACCGCGCTCTCATTCGCGATTATTGCGGCCCTAACGGTCACGGCCGCCTTCGGGTGGGAGTGCTCCTCCTCGGTGTGATCTCCAATGCCCTCAGCCTCATGGACGTGCCGTATTTCTACCAGTACGTCACGCTGGGAGTCCTGATCGTCGGGGCCGTCATCCTCAGCAACATCAACAAGCCGAAGCGCGGTTGAGGGAAGGGGAAGGGGATGAGCACGGACGGGCACGAAGGAAGCCTCGAGTTCCTCTACCGCGAGAGGCAGCGGCGATACGTGACGGCAATGAAGAACCAGCAGCCGGACCGTGTGCCGGTGAGGCTTTTCGCGCAGGAGTTCGCCGCGCGCTACGCCGGCTACGACAACCAGCAGGTGGCCTGCAGCTACGAGCTTGCCTTTGACGCAACCCGCCGCTGCGTGGCGGAGCTCGGTGTCGATGCGGCCATGAGCAACGCCATTGTCAACTGGGTCGGCATGATCACTGCCTTGGGGTGGAAGTCGGTCACGTTCCCCGGCGCAGGGCTTGCCCCGACCAGCGCGACGCAGTGGGGAGAGCCCTCCGACGAGGAGAGCGCGTTCCTGAAAAAGGACGAGTACGGCTCGCTCATCGACGACCCCACGGCATTCCTGCTGAACACCTGGTTCCCCCGGTTCACGCGGCACATCCAGCCCCCCGGCTCCCCTGTCACCCTGGAGCACAACATGGCGCTCATCAACGGCGCGCTGTCCTTCCTCATGTACATGGGGGAGTTCGGCAGGTACGGGCAGATGATGCGGACCGAGGCCGGGGTGGTGGCCGCCAACGCCGGCACGCTCAAGGCGCCCCTGGACATCCTTGCCGACAAGATGCGGGGTTACATCAACCTTTCCTACGACCTCTTCGAGCGGAAGGACCAGGTGATGGCCGCCTGCGAAGCGCTGGCTCCGCACCTGTTGAAAAGCGCGCTGGGGGGGGCGGACCCCGAGAAGCTGGTGCCCGTGACCATCTGGATGCACCGCGGCGGCGTGCCATTCGTTTCCGGGGAGATATTTCGCGATATTTACTGGGCCACTCTGAAACCTATCGTGGAAGAGATCTGGGCGGCCGGCCATCAGGTGCTCTTCTACGCGGAAGGAAACTGGGATGCTCATCTGAGAGCTTCAACGAGCTGCCGGCGGGCAGCATCATCTACCACGTCGACAGGGGAGACATCTTCAGGACCGCCGAGGTTCTGGGGAAGAAGTTCTGCATCAGCGGCGGCGTGCCGAACGACCTGCTGTCCATCGGGACGCCCAAGGCCGTGCGGGAGCGCTGCCGGCAGATCATCGAGGGGGTCGCCGGCAGGGGAGGCTACATCATGGATGCCAGCGCCCTGATCATGGACGACGCCCGGGTGGAGAACGTGAGGGCGATGATCGAGGCGACGCACGAGTACGGTGTGTACAGCTCGGCCGCTGGCGGCGCATCGGCTCCCGGCGGCTCGGTTGCGCATGGGAGCTCGGCTGCTCCTGGCAGCTCGGCTGCTCCTGGCAGCCATCAGCCCTCGGGGAAAGCATCGATGCCTGCACTGGCGGGGAGGGCGGCCGCCCAGGGACGCCCTCCGGGGGTCTGCATCCCCTGGCAGCAGAAGGCGAAGGACTTTCCGGAGTTCACCGGAGACGAGGCGCTTTTCCGCCGTGCGTAGGAGCAGGTTGATTCCCTGGGATACTCGTTCCTCTGGGCGAACTTGACCTGGTGAGCGCAGCGAGGGAGCGGGGGCATCACATTCGTGAGAGAAAATCCATCCGTATGGATGGAGGATTTTTTATGGCGGCAAAGCCGCCACTGTTCAAGGAGGTTGGTCCATGAGAAAAGGTATTTCCGTTCTTGTGGCGGCGGTCCTGGTCGCCGGAGTACTTGCCCTGGCTGCGTGCGGCCCGGCCAAGCCGAAAGAAAAGGTGCTGGGAATGAGCTTCCCCGCGGCAGACCACGGCTGGGTGGCGGCGGTGATCTACAACGCCAAGAAGCAGGCGGACGAGCTCGGCGTGAAGTATATCCTCACCACGGGTGCGAACCCCAGCGAACAGTCGGCGAAGGTGGATGAGCTGATAGCGCAGAAGGTGAGCGCCGTCATCATGCTGCCCTCTGATACCAAGCCCCTCACCCCGGCGGCGCAGCGGATCCTCAATGCGAAGATCCCGCTCATCATCTTCGACCGCAAGGTCGAGCTTGAGCCGACATTCTACCTTGCCGGCGACAACGCGGGCATCGGGGTGAACGCTGCGAAGTTCATCGGAGAGAAGCTCGGCGGGAAGGGCACCGTGGTCTCCATCGGCGTCCCCGCCTACGGCTCGGTGCACACCGAGAGGGTGAACGCCTTCAAGGACACCCTGACGCAGATGTTCCCCAAGATCAAGCTTGCAAAGGAAGTGGGAGCGGAGAACAGCTCCAAGGAAGCGGGCCTGAAGATCATGAGCGACCTGCTGAATGCCGAAAAGCGCATTGACGCGGTGTTCACCATCGACGACGAGCTGTCCATTGGCGTGCTGCAGGCGATTTCCGAGAACAAGCGCAAGGACATCAAGATCGAAACCGGCGCCGGCGGCGCGCAGGAATATTTCAACCAGATCAAGGCAGGGGGCCCCATCACCCTGGCTTCGTTCCTCTATTCTCCCCTCATGGTGAAGGACGCGGTGAAGTACGCCGTGGACATCATGAACGGGAAGATGCCGGAACAGAAATCGATCATCATCCCTGCGAGCCCTGTGACCAAGGAGAATGTCGATCAGTACCTGGATCCCAATTCGCCGTACTAGGGCGATCGGGAGGCGACGGCCGGCCCCGAGGGCCGGCCGCGCGTTTTCCCCTGTGAGGAATCAATGGATGAGCTGATTCTCAAGATGACGGGAATATCAAAGTCCTTCCTCGGGCAGCCCGCCCTGCGGGGGGTCGATTTTTCCCTTGCCGTGGGGGAGATCCATGCGCTGATCGGGGAGAACGGGGCGGGGAAGACCACCCTCATGAACATCCTCGGCGGCGTTCTCACCCCGGATGCCGGGGAGATCCTCATCGCAGGGACCCGGGCCGTCATCCCGACCCCCGCGGCGTCCCGCAGGCTGGGGATCAGCTTCATCCACCAGGAGCTGAACCTCGTCAATGATCTGCGCGTCTACGAGAACTTCTTCCTGGGAGCGGAGCTGAGGACCGGCCTGGGCTTCGTGGACGAGAAGGCGATGTGCGAGAAGACGAGCGCAATCCTCGACCAGCTCGACGTCAAGATCGATCCGCGGCAGATGGTGGGCAGTCTCGATGCCTCCTACAAGCAGGTGGTGGAGATCGGCCGCGCCCTGTTGCAGAACGCGAAGATCCTCATCATGGATGAGCCGACCACCTCTCTCACCGAGCACGAGATCCGCTACCTGTTCACCGTGATGCGCACCCTGCGGGAGCAGGGGGTGGCGGTCATCTTCATCTCGCACAAGCTGAAGGAGATCCTCACGATCTGCGACAGCTACACCGTCCTTCGCGACGGCGCCCTGGCAGCCAGCGGCAAGGTCGCCGCGGGCGGCACGGCGGCCGGCGGCAAAGTCGCCGCAGGCGGCGTCACCGAGGAGGACCTCGCCCGCCTGATGGTCGGGCGGGAGATGGCGGTGGAGCAGTTCTACAAGCCGAGGCAGCCGGGAGAGGTCGTGCTGTCGGTCGAGGGGCTCGCCTGCGACGGCTTCTTCCACGATGTGAGCTTCAGCCTGCGTCGGGGGGAGATCCTCGGCTTCACCGGCCTGGTGGGTGACGGACGCTCCGAGCTGTTCGAATGCATCTTCGGCTCCCGGCAGAAGACGGCGGGCCGCATCATCGTCGAGGGTACCCTGCGCTCCCTCACCCATCCCGAGAAGGCGCTTGCGGCGGGCATCGGCCTGGCGCCCAAGAACAGGAAAGAGAACGCGCTGGTGAAGGATTTCACCGTCCGCGCCAATACCACCCTCGCCCGCCTGAAGGGATTCACCCGGGGGCCGTTCATCGATGCCGGCCGCGAGAAGCGGCGCACCCAGGAGCACGTGAAGAACCTGAACATCAAGGTCCAGGGCGTGAACATGCCCATCACCTCCCTGAGCGGCGGCAACCAGCAGAAGGTGGTCCTGGCGAAGTGGATCGAGGCGGGCTCCCGCATCATGATCCTCGACAACCCCACGCAGGGCATCGACGTCGGCGCCAAGGCCGAGATCTACCATCTCATCATGCGTCTTGCCATGGAAGGGAAATCCATCATCATCCTCACCTCGGAGGTCCCGGAAATCCTGAAAGTCTGCGATCGGGTGGCCGTCATGTACCATGGAGAGCTCTCGGTGATCCTCGATCGCGCCGAGGCCACGGAGGAAAGTGTGATGCTCTTCGCCACGGGCGCGAAGGGACGCGTCGAAGCGCGGGGGCGCACGGCTTCCCCCCGGCAGGAAGGGTCAAGCTCATGAGCGTGAAAACAACCTACCAGACGATACGGGAGCACCCGGTGGCGGGACCGGTGGTCCGCTTCCTCGGGGAGAACAGCGTCATCGTGGCCTTCATCGCCATGGTGATCATCGCCACCATCCTGGCGCGCGACTCCTTCATGAGCCAGACGAACATCATCAACATCCTGCGCTCGACCTCGATCATCGGCATCATCTCCCTCGGCATGACGCTGATCATCATCTCCGGCGGCATCGACCTCTCCGTCGGCTCGGGGCTCGTGCTCATGGGCGCCGCGGGCATCTGGGTGCTCAACGCGACGCACAACATCCCGCTGGGACTGATCACCACCCTTGCCGGCGGGGTGCTGATCGGGGCCATCAACGGCACGATCATCACCCGCGGACGGGTCACACCGTTCATCGCCACCCTCGGGGTCATGGCCACCTGCCGGTCGCTGGCGCTGTACCTGCTGAACGGGGGCGGCATCAGCGCCAACGTGCAGGCCTACGAGGTCATTGCAAACGGCGATATCTTCGGGATCTCCTTCCCCGTGTTCTATTTCATCTTTTTCACGGTGGTCGTGCACATCTTTTCCCAAAAGACGCCGCTGGGGCGCTACATCTACTCCATCGGTTCCAATGAGAAGGCGTCACACCTCTCGGCCATCAACGTGAACAAGATCAAGATGATCACCTACATGCTCGGGGGCGCCATGGTGGCATTCGCCGCCATGATCGAAACCTCGCGGCTGAACTCCGTCTCCGCCGCCAGCTCGGGCACCGGCTACGAGCTGGACGCCATCGCGGCCGTCATCATCGGCGGCACGCGCATGACCGGCGGGCGGGGGAGCGTGATCGGGACCTTCTTCGGGGTGCTGATCCTCGGCATCCTCAGCAACATGCTCACCCTGATGGGTGTCTCGCCCTTTCTCGCGGGAACGGTGAAGGGCATCATCATCATCGTGGCGGTGCTGGTACAGCGCAAGGAATAGCGGCAAGAGTCTCAGGAGGCAGCGACATGGAACCGTGGAAGAGGCGGGTGCGCATGGGCATGGTGGGCGGGGGACAGGGGGCCTTCATCGGCTGGATCCACCGCATGGCGGCCAATCTCGACGGCCAGATCGAGTTCTGCGCCGGTTGCTTCTCTCGCGATCCCGAGAACACGCGGACCACTGGGCAGCAGCTCTACATCGACCCCGCGCGCGCCTACGGGAGCTGGCAGGAGATGGTAGAGAAGGAGGCCGCGCTGCCGGCGGACAGGCGCATCGACTTCGTGTCCATCGTCACGCAGAACGTCTCCCACTTCGACATCGCAAAAGCGTTCCTGGGCCGCGGCTTCCACGTGGTCATGGACAAGCCCATGACATTCACGCTGGAGCAGGCCGAAGAGCTCGTGAAGCTCGTGGAGAAGACGGGACTGGTGTTCTGTCTCACCCATAACTACACCGGCCACCCGCTCATCCGTCACGCGCGGGGACTTTTCCGCGGCGGGCAGATGGGGAAAGTCCGCAAGGTGCTCGTCGAATACCTGCAGGATTTCCTCATGGTGCCCCAGGAGAAGCAGGGCAACAAGCAGGCCATATGGCGCACGGACCCCGCGCAGGCGGGGCTTGTCGGTACCATGGGAGACGCGGGCACCCACTGCGAGAACCTGCTGGAGTACATCACCGGGGAGCGCATCAGCGAGGTGTGCGCGGATTTCACCACGTTCCTGCCTGACCGGAAGCTGGAGGAGGACGCGAATCTCCTCCTGCGGCTTTCCGGCGGCGGCAGGGGCATGATGACCGTGAGCCAGGTGGCAACCGGGGAGGAGAACGGGCTCACCATCCGCATCTACGCGGAGAAGGGCGGGATCCTGTGGGCGCAGGAGAACCCCAACTACATGAGCATCTATCATTACAACGCGCCGCGGGAGATCATCAGCCGCGCTCACAAGGAGTACCTCTCGGATTTCGCAACGTGGAGCACGCGCGTTCCCACCGGCCACCCCGAGGGGTACCTGGAGGCGTTCGCAAACATCTACTGCGGGTTCGTGGAGGCACTCCGCCGGCACATCGACGGAAAGCCCATGAAGAGCGCCGACTACAAGTTCCCCACCGTCTACGACGGGCTGCGCGGCATGCGCTTCGTGATCAAGGCAGGGGAGTCGGCGAAGAGCGGTTCCACGTGGGTGAAGGTGTAGCAGCCGCGGCATGCCCGCAATGAGCCTGCGCCCGCCCATACCGCACCCCGCCCCCGACTTCCGCCGGCTGGAGAAGGTGCTCCGCCGAAGCGGCGTTCCCGACCGTGTTCCCTTCTACGAGATATTCTCGAACATCGAGGCCGATGTCCTCGAGGCTCTCGGGGACCCCGCGATGCCGGGGCCCGCGCGGCGTGCCACGGACAGGAACGAAGCCCTGCGCGCTCTGCGGACCCACGTACGCCACCAGTTCTGGATGGGCTACGACTTCGCGGCGGTCCGTGAATCCATGACGGGGTTTCTTTTCCCGCAGAAGGAGAAGCCGACGGGGCAGACCACCGAGGGAGCGCGCCCCTACATAACGCAGGAGCTGAAGACCATCGAGGACCGCGCGGGTTTCGAGCGCTACCCGTGGCCCGACATGCGCTCCATCGACTATTCCCCGTTCGAGCTCGCCCCCCGGCTGCTGCCGGAGGGGATGGCCGTCATCGGGGACAGCCCTGGGGTCTTCGAGAACGTCATGTGGCTGCTGGGATACGAGGGCATCTCCTACCTGCTCTACGACGACCCCGGGCTGATCAAGGACATGTTCGAAGAGGTCGGCCAGAGGGTGCTCCAGTACTTCGACACCATCGCTTCCTTCGACTGCGTCGGCGCGCTGCGCTACGGGGATGACCTGGGCTTCAAGACGCAGCTTCTCCTGCCGCCCGCCGCCTTCACCGAGTACCTCCTGCCCTGGCATCGGAGGATCGTCTCCGCGGCCCACGACCGGGGGAAGCCGATCATCCTGCACTCCTGCGGCAATCTCTCCGCGGTCATCGAGCAGATCATCGACACGGGATGGGATGCGCGGCACTCCTTCGAGGACGTGATCGAGCCGGTGTGGGAGGCGAAGCGGAAGTACGGCGCGCGCATTGCCCACCTGGGGGGGTTCGACATGGTGAAGCTCCCCTCGATGAGCGTCGAGGAGGTGCGCGCGCATACGCGATTTCTCATCGAGAGGTGCGCCCCCGGCGGGGGCTGGGCGCTGGGCTCGGGCAACTCGATACCCGAGTACGTGCCGGTGGCCAACCTCGTTGCGATGCTGAGCGAAGGGTACGCGGCCGGGCGTTACTGACATCCGCGCCGAGACAATCGGAAAGGGGGGACGTGATGCGCATCGGAGTATTCTCGGTCCTGTTCCAGGACATGGGCTTCGAGAAGGCCCTCGATCGAATCGTGGCTGCCGGGATATCCGCCGTGGAAATCGGCACCGGAGGCTATCCCGGAAGCCACCACTGCCCGGTGGACGAGCTTCTGGAAAGCGAGAGCCGGCGAAAGGCGTACCTGAAGGCCGTGAGCTCGCGCGGTCTCATCATCAGCGCCTTCTCCTGCCACTACGAGCCGCTGAGCCCTGACCCGGCGCTTGCCGCGGAGTCAGATGCGATCTTCCGAAAGACGGTGAAGCTCGCCGCGCTCCTCGAGGTGCCCGTCGTCAACGCCTCCTCGGGCCTTCCCGCCGGCTCCCCCGGTGACAAAAGCCCGAACTGGGTCACCTGTCCCTGGCCGCCGCACAACCTGAAGATGCTCGACTACCAGTGGAACACGGTGGCAATCCCGTACTGGAAGGCAGCGGGCAAGCTCGCGCAGGAGCACGGGGTGAAGATCGCCATTGAGCCGCACCCGGGCTTCCTTGTGTACAACGTGGAGACCATGCTGCGCCTGCGGGAGGCGGTCGGCCCCGTGCTGGGATGCAATCTCGACCCCAGCCACCTTTTCTGGAACGGGGTGGACGTGCCGGCGGCCATCAGGAAGCTGGGGGATGCCATCGTTCACATGCACGGCAAGGACTGCTACGTCGACAACCTGAACGTGTCGGTGAACGGGTGCAACGACAACAAGAGCTATGACCAGATCCCCCGCAGGGCGTGGACGTTCCGCAGCGTCGGCTACGGCCACGACCGGAAGACGTGGAGGGACATAATGAGCGCGCTGCGCATGGTGGGCTACGACTACGTGGTCTCCATCGAGCACGAGGATGCCATGATGTCCATCGATGAAGGGCTGGCAAAGGGCGTGGCAACGCTGAAAGAGGTGCTCATCAGCGAAAAGCCGGGAAAAATGTTCTGGACGTGAGTATCTTCCATCGAGGAGGCTCGGCAGAGATGAAAGACCTGAAGGTATCCGTCGGCATGTGGTACATGGGGGCCACGGGAGACCGTTTCGTGAAGGCCGGCTACCGGCCCGACAGGACCATCGAGGAGCGCTTCGATGCCGCGGGGAAGATCCCCGGTGTCGGCGGCCTGGAGATGCATTACCCCACGGAGATCAACGACAAGAATTGGAAGGATTTGAAGAAGCGCGCGGCGGACATGAACCTGAAGTTCGTCATGCTCACCCCGCATCTCTGGATCGACCCGGTGTACAAGTTCGGCCAGTTCAGCAACCCCGACAAGGCGCTGCGCAGGCGCGCCGTAGATTTTGCCAAGAAGGTCACCGACCTGGGCGGCGAGCTGGGCGTGAAGTTCATGTGCTACTGGCCTGCGCAGGACGGCTACGACTATCCCTTCCAGGTCGACTTCCCCCGGCGTTGGGACACCCTGGCCGAGGGCCTTGCCGAGTGGGCCGATTACAACAAGAAGCAGCAGATCGTCGTGGAGTACAAGGCCTACGACCCGCGCTCCCACATCCTCCTTCCCAACGTCGGGCAGACGGTCACGCTCCTGAACGAGATCAACCGGCCCAACCTCGGCATCAACATCGAGACCGGCCACGCGCTGATAATGCAGGAGAACCTCGCCGAGACGTTCGCCTTTGCCATGCGCTACAAGAGGCTGTTTCACACCCACTGGAACGACAACTCCAAGATGTATGACGACGATGCCATGGTGGGCATGGTCAACCTCTGGGAGACGGTGGAGCTCCTGTTCTGGCTGGAGGAGCTGGGCTACGGCGGGTGGTTCGGGCTGGACCTTTTCCCCTTCCGCGAGATGCCCGAGGACGCGGTTGCGCAGAGCATCGCGAACATCAGGATGGGCTACACCATGCTGGAGCGGGTCGACAGGAACGAGCTGCGCGCCTGCTTTGCCAGCTCTGATGCTATAAAGATCGCGCAGCTCATGCGCCGGATGCTGGGGGAGAAAGCAGGGTAGGCGCCGCGGTACCCCGCGGATTCGCGCCACGGTATCCCGCGGATTGCGCCGCGGTACGCCGCAGATTCGCGCCGCGGCAGCCCGCGGGGCGCCCCCTGCGTCGCCGCCTCGACCCTCCTGCCGGGTCTCTGCTACAGTGGGTGCAATGGAAACAACGGACATTCTCGTCATCGGGGCCGGGGTCATCGGCCTTGCAATCGCGGAACGTCTCTCGGAGCGGGGAGCCGACGTCGTTGTCGTCGAGCAGCACGACAGCTTCGGCCGCGAGACGTCCTCCCGCAACAGCGAGGTCATCCATTGCGGCATGTACTACGCCGAGAGTCTCCTGAAGACGCGCCTGTGCGTTCGGGGCAATCCCTTGCTCTACGAGCGCTGCCAGCGGCAGGGCATTCCCTTTCGCAGGACAGGGAAGATCGTGGCGGCAACCGATGACGGGGAGGCCGCGACGCTGCACAAGATACTCGCGCAGGGCCTCAAGAATGGGACCCCCGGCCTGCGGATCCTGACGCGGAAGGAAGTGCAGTCCCTGGAGCCGCGCGTCAGCTGCGTGCTGGGCCTCCACAGCGAGAGCACGGGCATCGTGAGCAGCCATGCGATGATGGAGTCACTGGCGCGAGCGGCGGTCTCCGGCAGGGCCACCATCGCGTACAATTGCCGCCTCACCGCCATTGCGCGCGACGGCGAGGGGTACGCCGTGGACATAGACGATGCCGACGGGCAGCGGCTCACGCTGCGCGCCCTGCGCGTGGTCAACGCCGCCGGCCTGTACGCTGACCGGGTGGCGGAGATGGCGGGCATGGACTGCGCGAAAGAGGACTGCCGCATCCGACCCTGCAAGGGGGAGTACTTCAAGGTCGCAGACCGGCACAGGGGCACGCTCGCCCGGCTTGTCTATCCCGTGCCTTCGCCGGTGCACCTCGGGGCGCACCTGGTGCTCGGGCTTGACGGCGGCATGAAGATCGGGCCCAGCTCCTTCTACGTCGATGAGCTGGACTATGCCGTCGACCCTTCCCACGGGAGGGAGTTCTACGAAAAGGCCAGGAAGTTCCTGCCGTTCCTGGAGCCGGCCGATCTCACACCCGACATGTCGGGAATCCGGCCGAAGCTCTACCGCGCTGGCGAGCCCTTCCGCGATTTCATCATCAGGGAAGAGACTGACCGAGGGCTGCCGGGGTTCGTGAACCTTATCGGCATGGAGTCACCCGGGCTCACCTCCTGCCTGGCGATTGCCGAGATGGTGAGCGGGCTTCTGCCTGCGTAAAGAAGAAGGCTTTATGACATCGATGAAAGAATACCGCCTGGGATACGGGAGCGCGGTTGCGGTGACGGTGGAAGTGGCGGTCTTTGCCGCAGAGCTCATCTGGTACCTCATCTCCCCGTCCCCCGCGGCGGACGCCGTGAGCTATATCGCCTGCATGCTGCTTGCGCCCACCTACGTGACGATGATCGCCTGCACCCCCGCCGTCACGGGGGAGGGCAGCGGCTCCTTCACCCGGGCAGCACTCGCCCTGGCGGCCATGTACGGCGTGCTGTGCGCGGGCGTGTACTACCTGCAGCTCTCCGTGCTCCGCCTGGGCACCTACCCGGCTTCCCCCGATGCGCTGGTCATGCTCAGGTTCACCCCCGGCTCGCCAGCCTTCGCCCTGGACATGCTGGGCTACACGTTCATGTGCCTGTCCACGCTCGTGCTCGTGCCGGCTATCCCGGGCAAGGGCTCTGAGCGCGTATTGAAGATTTTCTGCGCGATCAACGGGTTCCTCGCGGTTCCTACCCTGATTTTCCCAGCCCTGCGCTTTGCGCAGGCCGGGACCGGGGCTTCGGGGAGCTTCGGCTCAATCGTGCTTCTGTTCTGGTGCGTGGTCTTCATCCCCATCCCCATCGTGTACGCGCGATTGTTCAAGGAAAGGGGAGAGCTGGCAGCGTCGGCGGTGAGCTGACGAGCGCCGCGCGGCCGGCCCAGGCTCAGCGCAGCGCCAGCGCCATCAGGTCAATCCCTATGTCCGCCAGTTTCTCGGCGGGCAGCGCGGCATTCTTTCGCATCATGAGCTCCACGGCGGTCAGCTCGGAATGCATCCCGACACACGCGGCTGCCAGGAGCCTGCCCGCCTTATAGAAGCCGGCCAGGAATTTCCCTTTTTCCATGTCGCCCCGCAGGGAGATGCTGTCCCACGAGCGGGCAAGGCCCACGTATTTCAGGCTGATGCCCGTCTGGCGCGTCCAGAAGAACGGGACCTCGTCGAATGCCGCGGAGGAGCCGAGCATGCTCCGTGCCGCGTGCTGGCCGTGGCGCTCCGCCACCACCCAGTGCTCTATGCGCCGTGCCTCCCCGCCGGCAGGGTCGGGCACCAGCGCTATGTCACCGGCTGCCAGGATGTCGGGGTACCTGGTTTCAAGCCTCTCGTTGACGGGCACCGCTCCGTTCTGCACGAGATCGCTCCCCGCAAGGTACTCCACGGCAGGCTGAACGCCGAGACCGAACACGACCAGGTCTGC
>JBEKVA010000001.1:0-40176 GCA_049514475.1 Spirochaetia bacterium | reverse complement strand
TACCCTCCGCCCGTAGAGGAAGCGGGTGGAGGGTAGCCTTCCTGGTGGTCGGCCCAGTGGGCTCCTGGGGGAGCGCGCGGGAGGCGGATAATAGGGCCCATTATCCACACTCCCGCGCTGAAGGCTGCCCTCCACCTCGCCCTGCGGTGCGGGGGCGTAAGTAATACGGACTCGGGCATCCCTGCCCTCGCCGCAAGAGTGCCGTTACCGTCACCGCGAGATGTTGCCGCTGCCGACGTCCAGTGACGCTCCGCTCCTCGGGGCGGCTGAGCTCCGCTGCTGCCGCCTTCCTGGGCGCCTGCCACTGATTGTCACCGAACGCTTAGCTGACGGAAAACACATAGCCCAGCGCCGAAGGCGCCCGCCAGGGCCGGTGGCCACAGATGCGCTTCGGCACTGAAGCAGACGGCACGAGAGGGCAGCGGAGGGCTTTCTGTAGCGCTGGAGCGAGGCGCCAAGGACGGCGCCGAGTGGAGGCGCGTACAGAAACCGAAGCGTCACAATGTTCGTGGTTGTGTTCTTGTCATGCCGCTCGGTGTTCTGCTACGCTGAGGGCAGGGATTCCAGTGCCGATCCAACGAAATACGGTCGATACGATAAGGTTTAACAAACAAGTGCCTTTACCTTTTGAGCTGCGTCTGAAGGACTTTGAGTTGGCGCTGCAGGACGTCTATGACTTTTTCTATGACGTAAACCGTGCTCTCACTGAGCGAGGGCTGGCAAGACTCGACGACATGCTGCGGCCGGCGATCATGTCAGGTTTGCTCTCTGATATGCCCACCGTGAGCTTGGCAAAACATTCCCGTACTCTTACCGTGAACTTATACTTTAACGGCCATCCTGATCTTATCGTTAATGGCGTCTACCCTGACAATCGTATCCAGTCCGGCGAACGTGGGGTCGAGGTGAAAACGACGCGCAAAAGTGGAGGGGCCGTCGACACGCATGGTGCGCGTGACCAGTGGATGTGCGTATTCGTTTATGACGTGGACAACACGAGCGAACCGGCGACGGACCGATCTCCCATGAGGTTCACGGAGGTGTACCTCGGCAAAGTTACCGTTGACGATTTCCGTAAGAACCCACGTGGAGAGTTGGGTACTCGGACTGCAACCCTTCACCGCGAAGGGATCGAGAAGTTGCGCCGCAGTTGGGTTTACAAACTGAACGAGTAATTGCCGCCGTTCTTGTACTCGCGGAGTTTCGGGATTGCCTTTTGTGCGATGTCAAAAAAGTGCGGATCATTCTCCACCCCGACGCTTGTGTAGCCCACGGATTCGGCGGCTGCCAGTGTAGAACCAGAACCTGCGAAAGTGTCCAACACAACGCCCTCACCCATCGGGAGCACTCCCCGAACCAAGGTCCGCAGGAACTCCTGCGGCTTGAGGCTTGGATGAGGAGCAAGACGACGTTCGGACTTGTTCGTTGGAGCCGAAGGGATCACGTCACCAAAAGGGCGCTCCTTGGACGGTCGACGGAAGCCACCAGTTTTCCATTTGCGCAGGTTATCCTGGACTCTTCCCTCGATTGGTTTGCGGAAAACTATCCAAGGTTCCCACATTGACCGCGGCATGACACTAACGTCAGGGAACTCCTCATGCGCCGCTTTGGGGCGGTCTCCCCCGCGCATTGTCATGACTAGCCGCACGATCTCACCGCGTCTCTCCAGCCCAGCACGAGAAAGGGCGCCCGATACGATATAGGACAGCAGGGGGTTACTGGCAACGACCACGTTCGCACCGGGAACAATAACGGCCAAAATGAGCCGAGCCCAGTTGTAAAAGAATTGTTCGAGCCTAACGAGGTCTTGATCGGAAAGAACAGTGAAGCGCGGGAGGGGAGCCCTAGCGACGCCATCGAAGGAGGGAGGGATACGCCACACCCCTCCACGGCCATTACGCAGTTTCTCCTGCTGCTCTTGAGTGTATTCGACAAGACCGTATGGTGGATCGGTAACGATCGCTTGATAGGAGTTTGGTGGTTGCTCTGCCAGCCAATCGAAACAATCTGCATGGATCAATGTTGAGCGGCCCAGGCTGAATGACTCCTTCGCCGAAGAACCTGCTCGATCAGTCTTGACATGAGGCGCTTCATACGCCGTAGCAGTAGCAGTTGAATCGCGCAAAAGATAGAACCCCCGGCGACTGCGGGAGAATAGCTCGGGGCTGTTCAGGCGCAGATAGGACCGAATGCTTGACGATTTGACGTCGCCCATAATGGCCTTTACTGCGTGCTCGATCTCCGACGGAGTCGCTCCCTCAGGTTTGGCGACAAGCACCGACAAGATGGAGTCCCGTATCTCTCCAGGACGCCTCTTCTTGCTAAGTACATGCTTTTTGTTCCCCATGATTGAATTGAACATATGACGTCTGGACGTCTTCTGTCAACTATACATTTTCTCTCAAGTGTGTCGTCGCCCTCACTCCTGCACTTTCAGTAATGCATCTATGGTCTGAAGAGAAGCTTTCTGCTTCGTGGGAGGAAGGGAGGCGATCTGTTGAGCCTTCGCAAAAGAACACCACAATATAAGAACCGGCTACGATTGCAGCGGCTATCATAACCTGTAAAAGCTCTATCTTGCAGCCTGCCCGTCCGCATGATAGCGTTGATGCCATCGCCATCAAACACTGGGAGAACGAGAATGAAGCAGAAAGCCCATAGAACCACCACGGCCGCAGCGTCACACACGAATGTCACAGCGACGCTTATTTTCTACGCCGCTGTTGCAGCAGTTGTAGTCGCCGCCGTGTTCATGGTGATCGGGGTGCTCACTCCCGCCAGGTCCGGGCCTTTCGCCAAACCCGCTGACATCGTCCCCTATCCCTATACGAATGTGGCCGCCTTTGTCCCTGTCGATTACATCTGGCTCTATCCGGGGATACTGCTGGCGCCTGTCTTCATTCTTCTGATGGCATGCATTAAGAAAAACGATTCCGAGCAGAGGAAACTGTTCGGGAGAATCTCGCTGTCGTTTGCCACCATGTACGCGGCGCTCATCGTTGCCGACTATTTCATCCAGCTTGCCGTCATCCAGCCCAGCCTCCGAAGCGGAGAGACCTCGGGCCTTTCCCTTTTCACCCAGTACAACCCTCACGGTCTCTTCATCGCCCTCGAAGCGATAGGCTACCTTTTGATGAGCACCTCGCTTCTGTTTGCTTCGTTCCAGTTCTCAGGAACTGCGCTGCAGCGCGCGGTGAAATGGATCTTCATCTCCGACTTCTGCCTTGCAGTTGTCGCATTCATCCTGCTCTGCCTGGTCAACTTCGACATCATTGCCTTCGAGGTCACGGCGCTTTCAATCAATTGGCTTGCTTTGATCAGCGGGGGAATCCTGATCGGCATCCTTGCAAGGCGGGGCTGGACGGGGGCGTAGCTAAGGCGCTCCCGCAACGGGGACCGACTTTGGTGGATACGCCCATACTCTGTCGCGTCCTCTTCTACGATCGAATCAGGGCATCGTGAAGCTGATGATCCGTCTATTGTAGGTATCCGCAATGTACCGAGATACCTATCTACTATCTTCTTGACCGGCCCTGTTCCTGAAAAGTCGAGGTCAGCGACTTCACTCTCACTGATCTGGGATATGACGCTTGTTGGCGTTGAACAGGAGACGATCAGAAGCGCGGCCGCTGCAAACACAAGCGCTGCCGTGAAGATTTTCCAAGGATTTGTCATACACTTTCCCCCGTGTGCACTTTGCCGATGTGAGCTTCACAATCTCACTACCGCGTTTTAGTGGAGAGTCCCTTTGCGGGAGGGAAAGGCATGTTATACTTATTCATGAGGCTGGCATCATGGTAATTCGCAGGACCCTTCGCGCGACTGTAACCACTCTTGGCATAGCCATCGCGGCGCTTCTGAGCTGCTCCTTTGGGCCGCAGACCCCGCCGCCCCGCTATGATCATATCGTCATTGTGGTGGAAGAAAACCACTCGGCTGCGCAGGTGATGGGAAGCCCCTACCTGTCATCCCTTGCCTCACGCGGGGCAAGCCTTGCCCGCATGCTTGGCATCACCCATCCTAGCCAGCCCAACTATTTCGCCCTGTTTAGCGGCTCGACCCAGGGCATCACGAATGACAACCAGTACGACATTTCCGCTCCGAATCTTGCCAACAGCCTTACTGCCGCGGGTCTTACATTCGCCACCTTCAGCGAGGGCCTTCCGTCTGCCGGAGACAGGGTATTCACCTCGGGGCGTTACGTGCGCAAACACAACCCATGCGCAAGCTTCACCAACGTGCCCGACGCGGTGAACCTTCCCTTCAGCAGCTATCCCGCGGCTGACTATGCGCAGCTTCCCACGGTCAGCTTTGTCATCCCGAACCTGGACAACGACATGCACGACGGGTCTGTGCTCGCCGGGGACGCATGGCTGCAGGCAAACCTCGACGGCTATGCGCGGTGGGCGCCTGCTCACAACAGCCTGCTCATTGTCACCTTCGATGAATGCGCCGGATTCGATCCTGTTTCAACCACTCCCATTGCCACGATCCTTGTCGGGGCCCACGTCAAGCACACCACCTTCTTCCAGGC
Source organism: Spirochaetia bacterium (assembly GCA_049514475.1). Taxonomy (GTDB): domain Bacteria; phylum Spirochaetota; class Spirochaetia; order SZUA-6; family Fen-1364; genus Fen-1364. The sequence continues at coordinate 35,642 of JBEKVA010000001.1, read as the reverse complement.
TGCCACGCTCTACTCCCTGCTCCGCCTTGTCGAGGATATCCACGGGCTTGGCTACCTCGGGGCAGAAGCATCCGCGCCCGCCATCGAGGGGCTCTGGGAATAGGCCTGGCAATACGGAGCGGGTGCTTCCTCCACGGCGCACCTGCCGTTGCCGGACATCTGCCTGGAAATCGGCCGTTGCGTGTATATAGTTGATAGTGTATGAAGCGCCTGCCGATCCTGATGCTGCTCCTGCTGCCGCTTATAGTCCTCTGTGGATGCGATCTCTTTCGCGCTTCCGCTTTCCCGGGGTACCTGACCATGGTCAGCGGCCAGGCGAGCCTTGGGGGTGAGATCCCGGCAGGGGACGCGCACTCCTTCACGCTGAGCTCGCTCACGACGGCTGCCGGAGACCTGGTGTTCCTTGCCACCTCCCAACCGGTTGCAGGCACGGCGTTGTTCGTTATGGACGGGAACCTGAACGTCCTCCAGAAGTTTACTAACGCACAGCTTGTGGCGTTCCTTGGCGCAGCGCTGCCTGACTCGCCGAAGGCAATCCTCGGCATGGCAGGTGACGTAGTGCTCCTGGGTCTTCGCAGCGATCCGACCCTGGGGGGCCTGACCGGCATTGCCGGCCTTGGGGAAAACCCGCCTGCAGGCTCCTGGGGATTTGCGGATGCCCCTTCGAATATCGCGGGCTTCTGGGTGAACGGTGACCTGCTGGCGTACTACATCTACACCCCGTGGGGTGCAGGGGCGTACCGCGGCAACTTCGACATCACGGGCAACGGCGCGCTGAGCTTCAACCTCCTGGACGTGTGCGCCGATCCGCTGCGCACTGATGCCGTCCTGGTGCTGGAGGAGATGACGAGCAGCCAGATCTACTACATCCTGCTTCCCCGAAGTGACTACCTCTCAGGCATCGCCTGGCCATTCACCGCGAACTATCCCTGGTTCACCACCAGTCACTATGACAGGGACAAGATTGGCTACACCCAGAATGGATTCATAGCGCTTCAGTGGGGAGGCAGCGGGTCCAACAAGTTCGTCCGCTTCGACATGACCGGTACCATGCAGTCGGCCTCGATGGAATACAACGGCCCGACCGACATGCAGATCTCCACTCGGAGCAGCGGCGGCTGGTACTACATCTATGACCGTCAATCGCGGGTGGTGCGGCGCATCACCGCGTGGTGGTGACGGCCTTCAAGCGCGAATAGGTCGGGACCTCGAGAACGGGATAGGCGAAATAGGTGACGCCGATGCCCCCGAAAATACCTATGCCCTGGGGAGACATCGTCGGGGCCACGTCCCCTGGGTTGGCGAATGAGTAGGCCGCGTTGATATTCACGCCGATTCCCCAGTTCATGGAGATCGCGTACAGCAGGGAGAGCCCGATGCCTGCGCCAAAGCCGCCGGCAAAATACGAGGAGAGAGTCTGGTTGTTGGCCGCGAGGGTCGCGGAGCCCAGGTACATTCCCGCCCCGCCAATGGCGGTCAGCCCGGGGGTGAGCGGCATCCTGTAGCCGACGCCCAGGAGGATATTCAGCCCGATGTTCTGGTACTGGGCGACATTCAGGGTTGTGCCGTTGTCCTGGGCGCCGGCCATGAACCCGATGGTTGCCGCCGAGTAGACTCCCAGAGACCCGTTCACGTCGAAATAGGAGTTCACCATCAGCCCGAGGGATGACGCGCTCCAGGGATGCCCGCCGGCGGTGGCCTGATTGGTGTAGCCCACACCGCCGCCGAACAGCCAGATGGCGTTAGCGGAAAGAGTGCCCGCCGCCGCGGCGAACAGGCTGACTGCAATCAATAGTTTCTTCATGCCGCGTCCTTAAGCAAATGTACAGCAATTCTGGCGCTCATTCCTATGGCCGGCGGACCACCGCGCGGACACGGCGGGAAATCCACGTTATCTTTTAAGAGGGAGCACACTATGAGAAGGATAGTTTTCATCGCGGCTCTTGCGTTTACAATATTCCTTTCCGGCTGCATCGGGTGGGTCCACTGGAGAGACAGTGACGACAGGCATCGGGACGACCAGCGGCAGGAACATGACGATCAGCACCATGACGACGAGCACCGCTGAGCCTTAGGGAGTCCTGGCGTCAGCGGGGGGTTCACTCCGTGCGGGGGTCATCTCCGCGAGGGGAAGGCCTGAAAAGCTTGCGTGCAGGGCGGAAAGCGTGCCGCCCACCGCCGAGGAAAATCCCAGTACCGCCGTGTCCCACATCCGCCTCAGAAGGCCGGCGCGCTGCACGGCAGAGGCAGCCACCAGGGGGATCCGGCCAATCACTTCGCTTCCCGCCGTGTATACCAGCTCTCCGACTCTCTGTCCCCGCATGAGAGGCGCCACCAGGGGAGTGGAGAGCATCACGGAGTAGGAAAGCTTGTCCATTTCCGTTGGCCGCACGGTGAGGTTCACGGGAGCCGAGGGAACGATAGGCAGTTCCTGTGACTCCCCCTTCCAGACGTGCACCGCGGGGAGGCGGGGCGGCTCGAGCTCTATGGTGGTATAGGTGCGGAATCCATACGAAAGGAGTGCCATCCCGTCATCAAGGCGGTTGCGCGCCCCCTCTTCAAGGGAGCGGCCGCTCACGCCGAGCAGCACGGCGATCAGCCGGCTGTCCCCCCGGCGCGCGGTGATTGCCGCCGTGAAGTTGTCATCGTCCAGATGACCCGTCTTCAGCCCGTCGACGCCCCAGCCGTCCCAGACCAGGTAGTTGGCATTGTACTGCTTCTTCGTTTCCCGGGGCACGAGCCGTCCGTCAGGTATATTCTGCGCAAGGGGATAGTCGAACTCGCGCAGGGAGTGCAGCTCCTTCAGCGCCTCGGGATGCAGGGCGATGTAGCGCCGGCAGAAATCGGCGAACTCCCGCGCGGTCACAAGGTTGTCCTCCCTGACTCCCGCCGGGTCGGTGAAATGCGTGATGGTGTACCCGAGGAACCTCGCCTCATCGTTCATGAGGCGTATGAAGCCGCGCGTGCTCCCTGCCACGTATTCCGCCAGCGCGGTGGCCGCGTCATTACCCGACGCGATGGCCACTCCCTTCATCAGCTCTTCAACCGTCACGATCTGCCCGGGGCCGAGATTCATGAGGCTGGAGCCCGGCGCCTGGTGAGCGGCCCACGCGTTCGAGGTGAGGTGAACCACGTCGGAACGGGAGATGGAACGATCGTCGAGCTTCTCGTAGATGATGTGCAGCGTCATGAGCTTGGCAAGGGAGGCCGGCACGAAGGGCTGATCCGCGTTGCGCTCATAGAGGATCCGGCCCGTCACCTGGTCTATGAGGATGGCCGAGCGGGCGTAGAGCACGAAGGGGGCCTTTGCGGGCTCCGTCATCTTCAGCACGGGAACGGCGGACAGGGGGGCTGCGCAGAGCAGGGCGGCGAGGGCCAGGGATATGTTCAGACGCGAAAGCCAGCGGTGCACTGTTGTCCTCTCCTCCTTTTAAACGGGTGTTCCGTGCATGGGGATTGCGGCGCGCGGCGGAAGTGCGATCTGGCGGAGTATATACCGCCGAGGGAGGGGAGTGTAAAGTGCCGCGCCCAGTCGGGAAAGACTCCCCCGGGCGCGGATGACGCCTCCTGCGGCTATGCGGGACCGGGCCCCGTCTCTCCGCTTCCGCGGATTCGGATGCGTATTTCCTCACCTGTCTCGGGCTGTTCCCGCGGGGGAACGACGAGCTTCAACAGCCCGTTGTGATAGCTCGCCTGCGTCCCTGCCTGGTCGAACTTGTCGGCCGGCGCATAGTAACGCTGCTCCTCGATGTCCTTGAGCTTCAGGCGGCGCTTGAAATACTGGGCCCCCTCGTCGCTCTCCGTGCTCTTCGGCGCCCGGGCTGAGAACAGCAGGTGATCCCCGCGGAACTGCACGCTGATGTCCTTCTCGTCAAAACCGGCGAGCGCTATCTCGACGACGAGCTTCTTCTCCCGCGTAAGATAGATCGTGGAGGGAGGGTACATGTAGGCGGGATAGTAATCGGGGTTTCCGAAGGGCCCGCGCCCGAACTGCTCGGCAGCCTGGCGCATCTTTTCCGCCGCGTCCGCGCCGAAGGAATCTCCGAAGCTCTCGGCGAACTTGAACGCCTCATCCATGATGCGCCCTAGATCGAACGTGAATACCCTGTTGGTCATGATCGTGCCTCCTTGTGGCAGGTCAACGGCTTCCCGTGCGGGCAAGCCCTTCGGTCCCCCGTGCGGGGCGGCCTGGGAAAGGCGGAAAACCGCCTTTCCTTAAATGTACTGTCGAGGAGAAGGGGAAACAAGCAGAACCACGGGCAGGGCCGGCCCCTCCGAAGGTGGAACCCCCGCTTTCTTTTTGCCGCCTACTCCACCCGGCAGGGCATCACGAGGAAGGGGATGCCGAGCTGGTGCAGGCGGCGCTGAACGGCGAAGGTGGTGTGGTTGAACAGCATGCGGGTGAGAAAGGAGTCCTCGGGGAAAACGATCTGGCCGCCGAAGAACACGGCGCCGGGGTACTTGTCATAGATGGACTCCGCCAGGCCGCAGACCTCGTCGGAGACATCGGTGCCCACCGCCGAGAAGCCCTGCGCGTAAAAGCCCTCCGCCTTCAGGAACTTCACGTAGCGGGAAAGGTCGCCGTCCACGTGCAGTTTCAGCTTCTCAAGCCCCTCGGCTCCCTTGAACCGGTCGGCGTCGATGATGCCGGCTTCGATGAAAAACCAGTTGCGGAACGCATCACCGAAGACCTTTCGCACGCTGAAGAGGGTGTGCAGCCCGGTGCCGTTGAAGCCGGAGACGAGGATCACCGCCGTCTTGCCCTTCGGGTCGAAGCGCAGCGCGTGCCTGCGCTTTTCCCCCGGTGGCAGCTCCGCGGCCGCGGGGGGAGTTTGCGTCTCCTGGTCGGCAACGGCGGTCATCAGGTGGTCCAGGTGGGCAAGGCGCCGGCCGGTGCTGAAATAGAATCGTTTGACCAGGATTGCCACCGTCACCAGGGATCCTGTGACAAGCAGGGTGATCCAGCCGCCCTCCCTGAACTTGAGGATGACCTGGGAAACAAGGATGAACCCGCAGAGGATGAGCCCGAACCCGTTGATCAGGATTTTCCTCTTCCAGGTCCTGACCGTCTTCCGCTCCTTCCACCAATGACGCACCATGCCCGCCTGCGAGAGGCAGAAGGTGATGAACACGTTGATGGCGTACAGGACAATGAGGAAGAGCACCGAGCCGCGGCTTACCAGCATCAGGACCAGCGCGGCGCCGCCCATGAGCACGATGCCATTCTTGATGACAAGCCGCTCGCTGAGGAGGCTGAACTGCGTGGGAAGCCACCGGTCCAGCGACATGTTGGCAAGCACCCGCGGGCCGTCGAGGAAGCCCGTTTGCGCGGCCACGAACAGGAGCACGGCCTCCGAGATCAGCGTGATGAGGACGAACGCGTAGCCTCCCCCGCCCCAGCCGCGGGCAATGCTCTCCATGAGCACCGCGTTCAGCGTCCTGCCGGGAACGTGGCGCACGTTGAAGAGGAGATAGCCGATCATCAGGCCGGCGGCCATGAATGCCAGGGAAATTGCCATGTAGCGCATGGTGCGCTTGGCCGTCTGCACGCGCGGCTCGCGCAGGATAGGCAGGCCGTTGCTCACCGCCTCTATTCCCGTGTAGGTCCCCGCGCCCATGCTGTAGGCGCGCAGCACCAGGAGGAAGACGCCGAATGATCCAAGCTGGGCCGTTGCCGCCCGCGCGTCGATGGCCGTCTGGCGTGCCACGGCGCCGACCTCGGGAATGTGAGTAGTAAGGGCGTACACGATGGCGAAAGTGTGGGTGACAAGGAACAGGAGGAAGATGGGGACCAGCGGCGCCACGGATTCCCGCACGCCGCGGAGGTTCAAGAGCGTCAGCGCAAGCACCCCGAGAACGGCCAACAGGAGCTTCAGCGGCTGCATGCCCAGCGGGAGAAAGCTGAAGATGGCATCCGCCCCGCTTGCAATGGAGAGGGTGATGGTGAGCACGTAGTCGATGAGCAGGGCGCAGCCCGATATCATGCCGAGGGTCGGGCTGAGCAGCTTGCTGGCAACGAGGTACCCGCCGCCTCCCGAGGGGAAGAGCTCCACGATCTGCGAATAGCTGGAAGCAATGACGAAGATGGTCAGCGCCGTGGCCAATGCCACGAAGATGCCCAGGAACCCGTGGGCACCAAGGGCCAGGAACGACTCCTCGGGCCCATAATTGGCTGATGACAGGCCGTCCGCGCCCAGGCCCACCCACGCGATAAATGCAATGAGAGAAAGCTTGTGAAAGATGGCGGGATCACGAAAGTCCCGCGCGCCTCCGAGCACTACGCCCTTCACCCGGGCAAGGAACTTCCTTTGTGGCGAATCGCTCATACTGTCCAGAGCGGGACTGTATCCCGTTTGAGTGCGCGTGTACACGGCCGCGGCAGCTTGGGGGAAGCACGCCTGTACGCGCGCCAGGGCGCCCGCCGAGGCGCCCCCGCTAAGGCGCCCGCCCCGGGCGCGCTACCGGCTCAGGGGACCGTCGAGCTCCTCGCCGTGGCCCGTGATGGAAAACACGATGCGCTCGCAGATGTTGCCCACGCGGTCTGCCACGCGCTCCAGGTTGTGCGCCACCCACGTCAGCCGTGTGGCCTGGTCAAGGGCCTTGGGGTCGGCCATGATGTAGGTGATCAGCTCGCGGTAGATCCTGTCATAGAGCGCGTCCACCTCCGCGTCCTCCCGCGGGAGCGCGCGGGCAGCCTCCACGTCCGAGCGCAGGAAAGCTTCCAGTGAGCGGTGCAGCATGTCGCAGGCCTTTGCCGCCATGTGCGGGACGTCAACCAGGGGCTTGATGAGGATCTCGCTGCCGATCATCACCGCGATGTTCGCGATGCCCTTCGCATAGTCAGCAATGCGCTCGAGCTCCGTGGCGATCTCGAAGATCGCGGCCAGCGTGCGCAGGTCTCCCGCCATGGGCTGCTGCGTGGCAATCAGCGTGAGGGCCTCATTTTCGATCGCGTAGCGTTTCTCGTTGATCGCCTTGTCGCCGTCCATGATGGCGTGGGCCTTCGCCAGGTCCTGGTTCTTCAGGGCCTGCACGGATTCGGTGACGGCATTCTCCGCCATGGCGCCCAGCTCCAGTATTTCATCCTGCAGGCGGCGCAGGTCGTGTTCGAACTTTTCTCTCGGCATCGTTCCTCCTATGGGTGGGGGCGCCGCGCTTTGGCGGATTTGCGCGCCGCGGTACACCACGGATTTGGCGCCGCGCGTGCGCGCCTCCCTACCCGAACCTTCCCGTAATGTAGTCCTCGGTCCTCTTGTCCCGAGGGCTGGTGAACACCTGCTGCGTGTCCCCGACCTCCGCCAGGATGCCCGCCTTGCGCTCGTTCAGCCAGAAAAAGCCCGTCCTGTCGGAGACGCGGGCGGCCTGCTGCATGTTGTGCGTCACGATGACGATCGTATACTTCTCCGTCAGCGTGCGCATCAGCTCCTCCACCCGCAGGGTGGCAATGGGGTCAAGCGCGGAGCACGGCTCGTCCATGAGGATCACCTCTGGGGCCACCGCCACCACCCGGGCAATACAGAGCCGCTGCTGCTGTCCCAGGGACAAGGCCAGCGCGTCCTGGCGCAGGGAATTTTTCACCTCATCCCAAAGATCGGCTGCCCGGAGGCTTTTCTCCACCTGATCCGCAAGGGCGCCTCCCCGGTGGGTCCCCAGCACCCGGGGGCCGAATGCGACGTTGTCGAAAATGCTCTGGGGAAAAGGGTTGGGCCTCTGGAAGACCATGCCCACCCGCTTTCGCAGCTCCACCACGTCGGTGGCCGGCGCGTAGACGTCCATTCCGTCAATGTGCACGCTCCCCTCGGCGCGGGCGCCGGGGATGGTGTCGTTCATGCGGTTGAGGCAGCGCAGGAACGTCGACTTGCCGCAGCCGGAGGGGCCGATCAGCGCGGTGATCTGCCGCTCCTCCATGGACAATGTCACGTCCTCCAGGGCGACGCGGGAGCCGTAGCGGAAGCTCAGCCTGCTGACGGAGATCTTTCCCATCGCCTAGCCGAACCTCCCCGTCACGTAGTCCTCGGTGCGCTTGTCCCGCGGGGAGGTGAACACTTGCGGGCCCTCGCCGTACTCCACCATCTGGCTGCCCAGGAAAAAGGCGGCGAAATCCGCGATCCGCGCCGCCTGCTGGACGCTGTGGGGGACAATCACAACGGCATACTGTTTCTTCAGCTCGAACAGCGACTCTTCCACCTTCGCGGTGGAAATGGGGTCCAGGCCCGAGGTCGGCTCGTCCAGGAGCAGGACCTCCGGCTCCAGGGCAAGGCTGCGGGCAATGCACAGCCTCTGCTGCTGGCCGCCGGAGAGGCTGAGCGCCGGCGCATCAAGCCTGTCCTTCACCTCGGCCCAGAGGGCGGCCTGGGAGAGGCTGCGCTCCACGATCTCCGACAGCCGTGCGGCGCTCCTCTCCCCGGCCAGCCGCGGGCCGTATGTCACGTTCTCGCGCACGGTACCCGGCAGCGGCAGCGGCAGGGCGAATACCATCCCGACCCTGCGGCGCAGGCGCGTGAGGTCGGTGCCCGGCGCGTAGATGTCCTCGCTGTCCAGCAGGATGCGTCCCGTCATCTGGGTTCCGTCCACCATGTCATTCAGCCTGTTGATCAGCCGCATGAGGGTGGTCTTGCCCCCCCCGGCAGGGCCGAAGAGAACGGTGACGGCGCGCTCGGGCACCTCGAAGGTCACCCCGTTCAGCGTCTGCTTGTCCCCGTACCAGTAGCTGAGCCCTTCGACGCGGACCTTCGCTGCCTCCGCCGTGCCGGCGGCGTCCACGCCGCGCTGCACGGGATGGGCGTTCGTCACTACCACTGCCGCTTCCTCCGGAAATGCCTGCGGATGAGGGAGGCCACGATGTTCAGGGAGAGCACAAGCCCCAGCAGGACCATGGCGGTGCCGTACTGCACGGCCAGCGGCATGCCGGGGACCTGCGTACTGATGACGTACAGGTGATAGGGGAGGGCCATGGTCTGGTCCAGCGGGGATGAGGGAAGCCGCGGCAGGTAGAAAGCGGCCACGGTGAAGAGGATCGGCGCGGTCTCCCCCGCCGCGCGCAGCAGCCCCAGGATCACCCCGGTGATGATGCCGGGGAGCGCCTGCGGCAGCACGATGTTCCTGATGCCCTGCCAGCGGGTGCCCCCCAGGCTGGCCGAGACGGTGCGGAACTCCTGCGGCACCGCGCGCAGCGCCTCCTCCGCGGTGCTGATGATCACCGGCAGGGTCATGATGGCAAGGGTGAGGGAGCCGGCGAGGATCGAGGTGCCGAACCGGAAAAACAGCACGAACATGCCGAGTCCGAACAGCCCGTAGACGATGGAGGGGATCCCGGCGAGGTTCACGATGGCAAGCCGGATGGCGCGGGTCAGCCGCGTGTCGCGCGCGTACTCGGAGAGGTAGACGGCACCTCCCACACCGATGGGAACCGCCACCAGCGCCGTGCCCAGGGTGAGCCACAGTGTGCCCACGATGGCGGGCAGGATCCCGCCTTCCTTCATGCCCCCGTGCGGCATGGTGGTGAGAAACTGCCAGTTGAGTGCCGAGATGCCGCGCGCCACGATGAGGCCGACCACGAGCAGGATGGGCATCACCACGATCAGCGTGATGAGCCCGAGGAGGAAGAATCCCAGCCGCTGCGCAATTGCCCGGTTTTTCAGCGCAGGCCTCCCCGGCGCCTCTTCTGGAAGATCGCCCCGGCCGCCGCGAGGTTGATGAGGAAGGTGAGAACGAAAAGGATGATCCCGATGCCGAACAGGGCATGGTAGTGGGTGCCCCCCCGCGCCACCTCACCCATCTCCGCTGCAATGGTGGCGGTCATGGTGCGCACCGGGCGCAGCAGGGAGGAGAGGCCGGGCATCACCGCCGCGTTGCCCGTGACCATCATCACCGCCATCGTCTCGCCAATGGCCCGGCCCATGCCGAGCATCACCGCGGTGAGGATCCCCGAGCGCGCCGCGGGTACTACGACCCGCCAGATGGTCTGCCACCGCGTGGCACCCATCGCCAGTCCCGCATCGCGGTAGCTCTTGGGAACCGAGTCCAGGGCATCCTCTGCAACGCTGATGAGGGTGGGCAGGGCCATGTAGGCAAGGATGAACGCGCCGGAGAACGCCGTGAGACCCGTGGGCGCGCCCAGGAGGTCGCGCACCAGGGGGGCGACGAATGTCATGCCGAAGAAGCCGAGCACCACAGAGGGGATGCCGGCGAGCACCTCGATGATGGGCTTCAGAATTTCCCGCGCCCAGCGGGGGGCCACCTCGCGGACGAACACGGCCGTTGCCACCCCCAGGGGCAGGGCGATGACGATGGCGAGCAGCGTGACCAGTATTGATCCGAGGATCAGCGGGAGGGTGCCGAAGATGCCGAACGTGGGATACCAGTGCGTGGAGAAAAGCCCCTTGAGCGGGACCTCGAAGAAGACCGGCACACCCTCTCTCAGGAGAAAGAGGAATATCAGCAGCACGAAGGCGATGGTGGAAAAGCCCAGGATGCGGATGAGGGTCTCGATGGTGAGCTCCGAGAACCGCTGTCCTTTCAGACGGGGGCGCATGGCCTGCGCATTCGGGCCATAAGGCATGTGTCCCATTACGAGCCGCTTCCTTCAAGGGGAACGAAGCCCAGGTCTGTCACCGTCTTCTGGCCGTCCCCCATGATCCAGTCGAGGTATGCCTTCACCGCGCCCGTGGGCTGCCCCGCCGTGTACATGTAAAGCGGACGGGCGATGGGGTAGCTCTTGTTCAGCACGGTGGGCGCCGATGGCGGAACGTAGGGCAGGCCGTCCGCACGGGAAACGGCGAGCATCTTCTGCTCTCTCGTCACGTAGCCCAGCCCGTCGTAGCCGATGGCGTTGGGGTTCTGCCGCACCTCGGCGCCGATGCCCTCGGAGGAGGGCATGAGGAGCGTCTCGGGGGAAAAGAGGGTCTTGCTCTTTGCATCGCCCAACCTGATGACCTGCTCGAGGAAGTACACGTAGGTGCCGGAATTGGACTCGCGCGAAAGAAGGACGATGGGCCGATCCTCCCCGCCCACGGACGACCAGCGTGTAATCCTGCCCGTGTACATGTCGGAGATCTGCCGCAGGGTGAGCCCGTGCACGGGATTTTCCGGGTTGACCACAACGGCGATGGCGTCCAGGGCCACGATGAAGCGCACCGGGTTGATCCCGTTCTTTTTCGCCAGGGCGATCTCCTCGGGGGACATCTCGCGGGACGCGTTGGCGATCTGGATTGTTCCATTGATAAGGGAGGCGATGCCTGTTCCCGAGCCGCCGCCGGTGACCGAGATGCGGACCTCGGGGTGCAGCGCCATGTAGCGTTCCGCCCAGGCAAGGGCCAGGTTCACCAGGGTGTCGGAGCCGGTGTTCTGGAAGGAGGAGGCGGCCGCGGCAGGGGCGGAACCGGGTGCCCCCTCCTTCCCGCCGTTGAGGCCGCCGCGGGCACAGCCTGCCATGAGCAAGGCCGTGCAGCTTGCGAGCGCCAATGTCATCAGGATTCTCGTGGGAAACACCGAGGCCGAGTGTTCTCGATTCGGGGTGTCCTGTCAAGAAAGCGCCCTTCCGCTGCTGGCGGGTTTGCTCCGGCGCCCATCGGCGCCCGTGACACGCGGCTGGATCCGGGCTACAATGAACGTCGGAGGGCCGACAGGATGACAAGATCGCGCGCTTTGATTGCGGTGCTTCTCGTGCTGGCTGCCGGATCCGCGTTTGCCGCCGATCCGTCGCAGATGAGCGTGACCGTCAAGGAGACCCAGGTGCGGGCCACCGCGAGCTACCTGGGCAAGCTCGTGGGCGCCCTGGCCTACGGGGACAAGGTGACCATCCTCGAGCAGCCGGCGGATGCGCCCAAGGGCTGGCTGAAGGTGAGCAGCCCGGCGAAGAAGCTGCAGGGCTGGGTCAACGCGTCGGCCCTGACGAAAAAGGACATCGTCATGAAAGCCGGCACGGAGACCGCCGAAGCCTCCGCTTCCAGCGGTGACGTTGCGCTTGCCGGCAAGGGGTTCAACTCCGACGTCGAGGCGCAGTACAAGAAGGACCAGAAGCTGGACTACACCTGGGTGGACAAGATGGAGGCATTCAAGGTGCCGCCCGAGCAGGTGGCCGCCTTCCTCACCTCCGGCGGGCTCTCCCAGCAGGGAGGTGCGAAATGAAAACCCTGCTGCGTGCAATTTTTGTCTTTGCCCTCGTGCTCGTCATGGCCGGCTGCTCGACCCTTTCCGGGGCGCTGAGCGGCAACATCGGGGACATCTCGACACTCGCGGAAGGGGGAGGCAAGGTTGCCACCTCTGTCCAGAAGGCCAATGAAGAGATCACCCCCGAACAGGAGTACTATATCGGCCGCGCCGTGGCAGCCACGGTCCTTGGCATGTACCCGGCTTGGGACACCCAGAAGGCCAACGACTACCTGAACACCCTCGGGCGCAGCCTGTCGCTTGCCTCGGTGCTGCCGGAGACCTTCAGCGGCTATCATTTCCTCATCATGGACTCCGATGACATCAACGCCTTCGGCGCTCCCAGCGGGTTCATCCTTGTGAGCCGCGGGCTCCTGCGCTGCGCGAAGAGCGAAGACGAGGTGGCGGCCATCCTGGCCCACGAGATCGGCCACGTCTCCCTGAAGCACGGCATGAGCGCCATCAGCTCCGCGCGCAAGACCGAGGCCCTCCTTGAAATCGCCAAGTTCGCGGCCTCCAGCTCCGACTCCGGCGTCCTGCGCGATCTCACCGCCTCATTCGGAGGGGTGATCGGGGACATCGTGAAGACAATGGTCACGTCGGGCTATTCCCGGGACCTGGAAAAGGCGGCGGACCTCGAAGCAATACGGATCCTGCACGATGTCGGCTATGATCCGCAGGCCCTCGTGCGCGTCCTCACCGTCATGAAGACGAAGCTGAAGCCGGACGGCAAGGACTTCGCCAAGACGCACCCGGATCCCGTGGTCAGGATTGCGTACCTCACTGACGCCATCAAGGAGCAGACGCCGGTGCCCGCCGCAACGGCCGCGCAGATAAAGGGCCGGCAGGCGCGCTACACGGCGGCTCTGCAGAAGATATAGGCCATGGCGAGCCACGAATCCGCCCGGGCGCTGCGCAGGGTCATCCAGGGCGCGGTGGTCGGGGCAGCGGCCGCCGTGCTTGCCGCCGCGCTCTGGCTGCCAGGGGCCACCGGCGGGTTCGAGGCAAAGACGTGGGACCTGCGGGCGCGCCTGCTGGCCCGCCCAGGAGCTGCCACGGGGCAGGTGGCCACCATCCTCCTCGATCAGCAGAGCCTGAACTGGGGCAAGAGCGAGAACGGCTGGCCCTGGCCGTGGCCGCGCGAGGTTTACGCGGCAGTCGCCTCCTTCTGCAAGCGGGGCGGCGCAAAGGCCCTGGTCTTCGACCTGATCCTCACTGAACCCTCCGCTTTCGGAGTGTCCGACGATCAGGCCTTCGGGCAGGGGATTGCGGATAACGGCCGGGTGGTGGGCGTGATGAATCTTGCCACTGAGCAGGGGGTGGCCACCGCGTGGCCTGCCGACGTGCCCTCGCCGCAGCTCACCGTGAAGGGGCAGATCCCCAAGGCACTCGATTTTCCCAAGGCGCAGTTTCCCATACCTGAGCTTTCACGCAATGCCCTGGTGATTGCAAACACGAATCTTCCCGCGGACCCGGTGGACGGGGTCTATCGCAGCGAGCCGCTCTTCAGCACGTTTGCAGGCAAACCGGTTCCGTCGGAGTCCCTTGGTGCATGGCTTGCAGGTGCCGGCCAGTCGCCGGCTCTCTCCATCGCTCCAGGCTCCCTTACCATTGGAGGAAAGCAGGTTCCCATCGATGCGGCGGGCAGGGCGCTGCTGCGCTACCGCGGCCCCACCCAGACGCACTTTGCCCGGAGTGCCGCCTCCGTGGTGCAGTCGGAGCTCCTGATACGGGACGGGCAGGCCCCGAAGGTGGATCCGGCCCTGTTCAAGGACAAGTACGTCTTCTTCGGCGTCACCGCGCCCGGCCTCTACGACCTGAAGCCCACCCCGATGTCCGGCTCCTATCCCGGCGTCGAGGTGTTTGCGACGATGCTGGACAACCTGCTCTCCGGGGATTTCATGCGCTCCGTGTCCCTGGTCCCCACCCTCGCGCTGCTGCTCCTGCTGTGCCTTGGAGCGGGAATTGCCATCTCCAGCGTGCAGCGGGCAGGGGTGAGCGCCGTCATGTACGTCGTTTTCATCCCCCTGGCTCCCGCGTTGACCATCGGCGCGTACGCCCTGGGGTACTGGCTGCAAATGGTCGTGCTTGAGCTGGGCGTCGTGTTTTCCCTTGTCGGGTCCAGCCTGGTCAGCTACGCAACGGAAGGCCGGCAGAAGCGCTACATCAAGGGCGCCTTCAGCCAGTACCTGAGCCCGACGGTCATCGAGGAGCTTATTGCGCACCCCGAGCGGCTGACACTCGGCGGGGAGCGGCGTGAGCTCACGATCTTCTTCTCCGACGTGCAGGGGTTCACCACGATCTCCGAGGCGCTCTCCCCCGAGGACCTGACGGCCCTCCTCAACGAGTACCTCACCGCGATGGTGGACATCATCCAGGAAGAAGGCGGTACGATCGACAAGTTCGAAGGAGATGCCATCATCGCCTTCTGGAACGCGCCCCTGTCCCAGGATGACCACGCGGTGCGCGGCGTGCGCGCCGCCCTTCGCTGCCAGGCAAAGCTGGCCGAGATGCGGCCGGCCATCAGGGCCCGCATCGGCAAGGACATGTTCATGCGCGTGGGCATGAACACGGGGCAGGCGGTCGTGGGGAACATGGGGTCCAAGACGCGTTTCGACTACACGATGCTCGGCGACCAGGTGAACCTCTCGGCGCGCCTGGAGGGCATCAACAAGCAGTTCGGCACGTATTTCATGATCTCCCGTGCAACGGTGGAGAGGATCGGCGGGGCCTTCCCCGTGCGGGAGCTTTCCCGCGTGGCGGTGGTGGGCCGCAGGGAGCCGGTCACGGTGTTCGAGCCGATGCTCCCCGAGCAGTACGCCGCGCGGAAGCCGACACTCGAGATCTTCGACAAGGGTCTGAAAGAGTTTTACGCGGGCCGCTTTACCGATGCGGAACGGATATTTGAAGGGATAGCTTCTGTAGACCCGCCGGCGGCCAACTACGCGAAGAAGTGCCGGGCGCTTGCCGCAAGCCCCCGGGAGACTGACTGGAATGGCGTATGGGTGATGACGGAGAAATGACTGTGAGGAGAACATGAGCGCGGGAACGGACAAGCCGGCCAAGAAGAACAGGGAGTACGCGGCTCCCGCCGTGGATCGCGCGCTGGACATACTGGAGTTCATGGCAAAGCATCCGCGGCCCTACGGGACCACGGAGCTGGCGCGCTGCCTGAAGCTTCCCGTCAATTCGGTTTTTCGGATTCTGAAGCGGCTCACCGAGCGGGAGTACACGGTCCAGGACCCCGTCACCGGCGGCTACCAGCTTTCCACGCGCGTGTTCTCACTCGGCATGAGCCTGTACACGCGCTTCGAGCTGCGCCAGCGCGCGCGTCCGCACCTGGAATGGATGTGCCGTGAGACCGAGGAAACCTGCCAGATCCAGATCCCCCAGGGAGACAGGATGCTCGTGCTGGATACGGTGAGCCCCGAGGTGTCCTTCTACCTGCGGGTGGTTCCCGGCAGCCTCGTCTTCATGCACCCCAACGCTTACGGCAAGGCGGTGCTCGCCTTCATGGGGGAAGAGGACGTGAAGCAGGTCATCCCGTCCCGGCTCACCGGCCTCACTCCCAACACCATCGTGCTGCGCACCGAGTTCCTCCAGCAGCTTGAGCTCACCCGCAAGACGGGCCTTGCCTACGACAACGAGGAATACACCTCGGGCATCCAGTGCATCGGCGCGCCGGTCTTCGACGTGCAGGGCAAAGCGGTGGCCGGGCTTGGTGTCACCTGCCTGCTAAGCACCATCGACGCGGCCAGCAAGGCGGCCTTCGAGCTCATCGTGCTGGAGTGCGCCTGGCGGGTGTCCAAAGACATCGGCTACTCGGGTGATTTCTTCGTCGGCAAGGTCCGCGCGGCGCAGCCGGATCCCGGCCTGCAGGCATCAGGGGCCTGAGGGCCCAAGCGATAGTTCTAAAAGACAGGCGGCCCACTCATCTTCGACAAGGGGGGACATTAATATGGTGCGGAATCTGACTCGGTTCGCCGTCGTCGTTCTTGGAATGCTCTTCGCCCTCAGCTTTGCCGCGGCGCAAAGCGACGTGGAGGGCAGTAAGGACCCGGCGCTCTTCACCCGGATGCCAGGGTGGTACATCAACCAGTACGAGGAGAACGAGTTCGCCTCCTACGAGTTCACCGGCGACAAGGGGGCGGTCGTCGTGGTCGAAGGCCACAAGATCAGCATGGGCTATACCTGGGCGGGGGAGAAGAAGAAGCCCTCGTCATTGCAGGTGATCCGCAACTATGAGAATGCGCTGAAGAAGATCGGTGGCAGCGTTCCCTACCGCAAGAGTGATGACTTCATCACCATGAAGATCGTGAAGAACGGCAAGGAGACCTGGGCTGAGATCAATTCCGAGGTCGATGCCGGATGGGGAGGCTTTACGCTCACCATCGTGGAAAAGGACGCCATGGTGCAGCAGGTGACCGCCAATGCCGAGGCGCTGCGCGCGGGCATCAGGGAAGCGGGGCACGCTGCGGCTGTCGTGAAAAACCTCGTCGACAAGTATGGCATAGAGGCCGCCCGCTTAAGCCCGTTTGGCGCAGGGCCGTACTGCCCGGTGGCCACTAACCTGAGCGAAGACGGTCGTGCCCGGAATCGGCGCGTGGAGCTCGTCCCGCAGTAAGAAGGGAGAGCGCGATAGAGGCGCCGATCAGGAGCGCTATGATGCCCAGGGAAAGCCCGATAGGGATGGCAAGCACGCCGGAGAGCAGCATTTTTCCCCCGACGAAGAGGAGCACTCCGGCGAGCCCCAGCTTCAAGAGGCGGAACTTCTCCATGACCCCGGCCAGCACGAAGTACAGGGACCGCAGGCCGAGGATGGCGAATATGTTGGACGTGAAAACGATGAACGGGTCCGTGGTGACGGCAAAGACGGCGGGGATCGAATCCACGGCGAACACCACGTCGGAGACCTCGACGGTCACCAGCGCCAGGAACAGCATGGTGAAAAGCCGCCGGCCCTGCCGCACGATCGTGAAGTTGTGCCCCCGGTAGTCCAGTGCCAGGGGCAGCACGCGGGAGAGAAGCCGGGTCACCGGATTGCGCTCCGGATGCGACTCGGCGTCCCGGCGCACCAGGAGCTTCACGCCGGTGAACACGAGGATGCCCCCGAAGATGTAGATGGCCCAGTGGACGCTCTCAAGGAATGCCCCGCCGGCCAGGATGAAGAGCCCCCTCAGGAGCAGGGCGCCGATGATGCCCCAGAACAGCACCCTGTGCTGCAGGGCAGGGGGAACCTGGAAGGCCGAGAAAATGACAAGGAAGACGAACAGGTTGTCGATGGACAACGCCTTCTCGATCACGTAGCCCGTGAAGAACTCCAGGCCTTTCTGCGCGCCGAACCCCAGCGTGATCCCGGTGCCGAAGAGAAGGGAAAGACCGATCCAGACCCCCGACCACAGGAGCGCCTCTCGGAAGCCGATGACATGGTCCTTTCGATGAAAGACGCCCAGGTCCAGGGCAAGCATTGCCACGACAAAAACAAGGAATCCGGCCCAGAGGGCCGGACTCCCGATAGAATGCAGAAACACCGTGACTCCCCGCTAGATGCCCGAGGCGTCCAGCGCGGGTCGCGTTGACGGCCGCCGGTGCAGGTCGCGTTTGCGTTCCAGGTTCCTGCTCACCGTGGTGGCCGCCGCGTCCGCCGCCCGGCGCACGGCTCCCTGGAGATCGACATCGGTCTCCTCCACGAACAGCCGCCCGCGCGGCCGCAGCCGCACCTCCACCAGGCAGGAAATGTCGGCCCCGCCCCGCGGACCGTTCTGGTCTGCCACCCGCGCGTCCACGCGCAGGATGCGCCGCTCCAGCCGTCCCAGGCTGGCCTGCAGCAGCAGCTCGATCTCCGCGCGCGTGCGTGCGTCCAACGCGAGGTTCACCGCCCTGACTCGGATTCTCATCTCGACGTACCTCCGCCGTTGCCGGCACTTCGAACATAGCCCCTGAATGACGATTAGACAAATAGATAATACCCTATTGAAAGTGAGATAAAATCGAACTAACATTTCCCCATGGAATGGCTGAACTATCATCACCTGCTCTACTTCTGGCAGGTGGCGCGGGAGGGAAGCCTCAGCCGCGCCTGCGCCCGGCTCCTCCTGGCCCCCTCCACGGTGAGCAAGCAGATCCACCAGCTTGAGGAAGTGCTGGGCCACCCCCTTTTCGTAAGGAGCGGCAGGCGCCTGACCCTCACAGAGATCGGCCGCGTGACATACCGCTACGCGGATGAGATCTTCGGCCTGGGCCGCGAGCTGCAGAGCACGCTTGCCGAGCGGCCGGAGGGCAGGCCGCTGCGCCTCTCTGTGGGCATTGCCGACGTGGTGCCCAAGCTGATCGCGCAGAGGGTGCTGCAGAGCGCCGGCAGCACGGGCAGCCCCGTGCACCTGGTCTGCCGGGAGGACAAGCCTGACCGCCTGGTTGCCGAGCTGGTTCTTCTCAACCTGGACGTGATCCTCACCGATGCCCCGGCATCCCCCCACGTGAACGCGAAAGCCTTCAGTCACCTGCTGGGCGACTACGGTGTCACCCTGTTCGCCAGGCCAGCCGCGGCGGCGCGGCTGCGCAAAGGCTTCCCCGGGTCCTTGAACGGGGCGCCGATGCTCCTGCCCACGGAGAACACAATGCTGAGGCGGACGCTGGACGTGTGGCTGGATTCAACGGGGATTCGGCCGGACATCGTGGGTGAGTTCGAGGACAGCGCGCTTCTCATGGTGTTCGGCCAGAGGGGGGCCGGGGTCTTCCCTGCCCCTTCACCCATCACCCAGGAAGTGGAGCAACAATACAAGGTTGCGGCAGTCGGGGTTGTGCCCGGTGTGCGCGAGCGGCTGTACGCCATCAGCGTGCAGCGCAGGATCGATCACCCGGCCGTTGCCGCCATCTGCGACGCGGCGCGCGCCATCATCGGTCCGCCCGACACGCCGCGGCGCGGGAAAGCAAAAGCGCGCGCTCGCGCGCGTTCTGCGTGAGGGAGGAGGCGCGCGCGAACTCCGCGCGCGCCTCCTCCCGGCGGCCGAGCTTCGCCAGGAGGTCGCCCCGCACGCTGGGCAGGTGGTGATAGCCGCGCAGTGACGGCTCATCGGCAAGCTCGTCCACCACCTGCAGGCCGGCGGCGGGACCGAAGGCCATCCCGAGAGCCACCGCGCGGTTCAGCTCCACCACGGGAGAGGGGGCCAGCTGCGCCAGCGCGTCGTAGAGTGCTGCAATCCGCCGCCAGTCGGTCTCTGCGGCGGTGTGCGCCCGCGCGTGGCAGGCGGCGATGGCGGCCTGCAGGGCGTACGGCCCCAGCGCGCCCAGGGACTCCGCGCGCGCGAGCGCGGCCAGGCCGCGGCCGATGAGGAGGCGGTCCCAGCGACCGCGGTCCTGCTCCAGCAGCAGCACGGGCTCCCCCGCGGGGCCCACGCGCGATCTCAGCCGCGAGGCCTGGATCTCCATGAGCGCCACCAGGCCGTGCACCTCGGGCTCCCCGGGGGCGAGCCCCGCCAGGATGCGGCCAAGGCGGAGGGCATCTTCGCAGAGGGCGGGGCGCACCCAGTCCTCGCCCGCGGTGGCGGAGTACCCCTCGTTGAAGACCAGGTAGATCACCTCGAGGACCGATGACAGGCGGGGAGCGCGCTCGGCCCCGCGGGGGACCTCGAAGGGAACGCGCGCCTCGGTGAGCGTTCGCCTGGCCCTGACGATCCGCTGACCGATGGTCGGCTCGGAGACGAGGAATGCGCGCGCGATCTCCCCCGTCGTCAGGCCACCGAGCAGGCGCAGCGTGAGGGCGACCCGCGCCTCCCGCGAAAGCACGGGGTGGCAGGCGGTGAACATCAGGCGGAGAATGTCATCCTCGATGTCCTCGTCGAGGGCGGAGTCGTACTCGGCCATCGCGGTTTCCTCCTGCTCCAGCGTGCGGCCCAGCTCCTCGTGTTTCCGCTCCAGGCGCTTGTTTCGGCGCAGGAGATCGAGGGCCCTGTGTTTCGCCGTCGCCATCAGCCAGGCGCCCGGCTTCTCGGGAATGCCGGCCACCGGCCACTTCTCAAGCGCGATCACCAGCGCATCCTGCGCCAGCTCCTCCGCCACACCGACGTCGCGCACCATGCGGGCAACAACCGCTATGATCCTGGCGGACTCGATCCGCCAGACAGCCTCGATGGTGCGCCTGGTTTCGGCGGCGCCCGCTTCCATCAGTGCGCGGCAGCCTTGCGCTGCATCTGCTCGCGCAGGCGATCCTCCTGCTCCCTGAGCTCAGGGGTGAGCTCCTCCCCGAAATCGGCAGCCTCGAAGATCTGGCGGATCTCGATCTCCGACTCCCCGGGAAGCGGGTTCGGGCAGCGCTTCACCCACTCGATGGCCTCTTCCTTCGACCTGACCTGGAAGATCCAGAAACCGGCGATCAGCTCCTTGGTCTCGGAGAATGGTCCGTCGACGACGGAACGTTTCGTGCCGTTGAACTTCACGCGCACGCCCTTCGAGCTCGGCTGGAGCCCGTCACCGGAAAGCATGACGCCGGCCTTCACGAGCTCTTCGTTATATTTGCCCATCTCGGCCAGGAGCTCCTGGCTGGGGAGAATCCCTTTTTCGCTGGCCTCGTTGGCCTTTACCATGACCATGAATCGCATCTCTTTGCCTCCTACCCAGACGTCGAATGCGACGGCGCAAAATCGACACTGCGGCACCCGGAATGCAAAAATAGTTGAGGATTGGCAGGCGGGCAAACGGAGGAGACGCCCCCCAGGGGCGGGAGGCGTGTTTTATCGCCGGGGCTATCTCCTGTCTTCCAGGAACTGCGCGAAGGTACCCACCTCCAGCGTGAGGGCGAAGCGCTGGGCCGAGATGGTGGTGTTGCCGTCATTCACGTAGCTGACAACCACCATGACACCGGTGTGCTCGGTGATGCGCGCTCCCAGGCCCAGCGAGCCGTCCCAGCGCAGCGGCAGGAAGTCCAGGAAGCCGGGGTCGCCGGGGAGTCCCTGGCGGACCGCCGCGACTGACACATTGGCAAGAGCGAAGATGTCGATGCCCAGCAGCGGGCTGACGGCGCCCAGCTTCCAGCGAAGCTCCAGCGCGGCGGCCCCGACGTGGTTGCCCACGCCGGTTTCCGGCCGGGGCTCCAGGCCGTAGAACATGCCGGGCTGCCGTATTGAAAACGAGCGCTCCACGGGAATCTGGCCGGTGAAACCAGGGATGCCGGAAAAATCGCTTGCCGCGTAGCCGACCACGCCGAGGGTGAAGGTACGGGAGAGGGGGATGGCTGCGTTGACGTTCCACTCAAGGGCCGTGAAGGCGGTGTTCCCGCCGAATGAGGGATCCGCCAGGCGGCCGCGCACGAGGGTGGAGAGCCCGCTCTCGGGGAAGACGGTGGTGCGGAAAGTGTCCAGCCGAAGCGCGCCAGCAAGTGTGCCCACCGTGTTGTTGTCAGCGGCGCCGCCGAACCCGTAGGCAAGCACGCTCTCATATGAATAGCCGGCCATGACGTCCAGGTGCTTGTCGAGGGTGAGACCTGCCCAGGCGCCGCCTCCGGTGCTCTGGTACAGGGTGTGATACACGTCACTCACCGAGATGTAATACCCGTCGAACTGGGACTCGTACTTGAAGAACGGCATGAGGAAGAACGGCCCCAGGGGCTGGAAATACTCGACGTACAGCCTGCGCTTGTCCAGGAATCCCACCTCGGTGAAAAGCGCAGATTCCCTGCCGGTGAGATCCCTCAGCATGGCCCCTGCCGTGAGCTGGGACACGTTGTCGGTGACCGTAGTGAAAAGCGCGCGGAAGTTTTCCCCCAGGAGCACGGCACTGTCAGTGGTGGTGTCGGGCACCAGGCGGACTATCCCCGCCGCTTCATCGGCCCCTGTCGTAGCGCCTGCCTGGTCGCCGGGCCGCAGGTCGAAGGTGACCAGGTCGAAGCGGCCCGTGGCGTATGCCGCATCGATGGCCTTTCTCACCTGGGCGCGGTCGGCAGGCTTGCCCACCAGCGGCGCAAAGATTCGGCGCACCAGCGCCTGGTCGGCGTTGCTGCCTCCGTCCATCCTGACATCGGTCAGCAGGGGCGGCGCGCGGAAGGCCGCGCGGTTTGCCTGCTCCGCGGGTGTCACCAGCGGCCTGACCTTCTGGATCTGCTCGGCCAGTTCGCGGAGCCGGGGGAAGGCTGCCTCAGCCCCCTCACGGCCGCGCTCGACAATCTGCACGGCATCCGCGTAGCTCATCATGTTGAAATCGTGAAGGTCGGGAGAGATCACCAGGTCGGCATCGCGCCGGGCGGAGAGCATGTTCTGCTGGATCAGCAGGTTCAGCGTCTGCGCGGTGATGGCGATGCTCGAGTTCAGCGCCTCGACGCTTTTCGGATTTCCCAGCCGGGATTCCACGGCAATGACGATATCGGCGCCCATCTCCCGCGCGACGTCCACGGGCATGTTGTCGGCAATCCCCCCGTCGACGACGGTGCGTCCGTTGGCCTCGTCGGGGCGGAAGATCCCGGGGATGGACATGCTGGAGCGCATGGCATCGGCAAGGGATCCTTGGGAGATGACGACCTTCTCCCCGGTCAGGATGTCAGCGGCAACGGCGCGGTACGGGACCGGCAGCTTGTCGAAGTCCCGCACTGTCAGGTCGTGAAGGGTGAGCTCGGTGAACAGGGAGAGAACGTTCTGTCCCTCGAGCAGTCCGGCGCCCAGGCTGACGCCCTGGCGGTCGAACCCGATGCGGAACGGGAATCTCTCCCGCTTCAGCCAGTCGTAGCGATCGCCGGGAGAGTCCCTGCGCTCGGAGAACACCGTGCTCCAGTCGAGCTTTGTGACAATGGAATCAAGCTGCTCGGGGGAGTAGCCCGCCGCGTACAGGCCCCCGACGATCGAGCCCATGCTCGTGCCCAGGATCATGTCGATGGGAATTCCGGCGCGCTCGATCACCTCCAGCACGCCGACGTGCGCCAGGCCCAGTGCCGAGCCTCCCGAGAGCACGACGGCAACCCGGGGCCGCGGGGCGGCCTGGGAGAAGCAGACGGCCAGGAAGAAGAAGAGAGAAAATGCCAGGGCATTGCGAGCGTGCACGGAGTACCTCTCATTCGTCTGTATAGGGGCCGGGGAGTGCCACGGCCAAATATGGTTAGCAAGTCCTGTGCCAAGGGGCCCCTGCGTGGAGGGCCCTTTGCGGCTGGTTTTCGATCTATTTCCGAGGCTTACACTCTTATCGGCAGGTTGCGGCCACTCCTGTTCCACGCCTCTCTGCCCGCATGGAACATTGTGGAACGCAGACGGGTCGAAGCACTTCACAAGTATACATGAAGTCCACTATCCTGACGCAGGAGGCTCACGTGGCCGAAGTCAAAAAGGGGATGCTCGCGGATCTGCTCGATGAAACATTTCACATCATGGGCCGCACCTGGCCGACCTCCCTTCTCCTGGGTGCCGTGCTGTTTTTCCCCACTTCCTGGTTCTTTGGGTGGGCGTACGGACGGTTCTTCGACGCGCTGGCGCGCCTTGCCCAGAACGCGGGGGCGGAGCCGACGTCAACGCTCGTCCTTTTCGGCACGGCGTATCTCTGGATACTGCTGGCCGCGCTCCTCCAGGCCCTGGTGCTGCTTTTCGTTCGCGCCTGCGTTACAGCGCACGCGGCCCTTGCCGTCCGCAATGTGCCCGCCTCGCCCCTCACCATCATGGTGGAGATTGCGCTTTCCACCTACCCGCGGCTTCTCGGCCAGCGGATACTGCAAGGGGCAATCCTCGTCATCACCCTGACCGCAGGGATGCTGCTGACAGGGGTGGCCGTAGGGGTGGCCGCTGCCCTGAAGGCGACCGCGCTTGCCATCGTGCTGGGGATCATCCTGGGGATCGCGAGCATCGGCGCCTACGTCTGGGCGCTCGTGCGTTTTTCCCTCACGCTGGAGTCGCTGGTCATCGACGGGATGAAGATCGAGCCGAGCCTCGACCAGAGCGCGCTTCTCATCCGCGGCGCATGGTGGCGGGTGTTCGGCTGCATCCTGCTCTTTGGTCTCATGGTGAGCTTCGCTTCATCCATCCTCGCCACGCCGATCCTCTTTTTCGCCAGCATCCGCCAGTACGGCGAGCTCCTGAGAAGCCTCCTGCAGGAGAGCTCGGGGGAGGGGAGCTTCAACGCGACCCTCCTGCGATTGCTTGCCGGCATGGGAAGAAAGCTCGGCCTGATGGCGTACCTGCAGAGCCTGTTGAGCGCGCTGGTGTCCCCGGTGTTCATGACCATGCTCTTCTTCGCAATGAAGAAGCGCCGCGACTCACCCGCGCAGGTGCTGACTGTTTCCGCGCCTCCTGCCGCTGGGGAGTCAGCCTCGTGAGCCAGGGGGGGAACGGCGGAGCGGAGGTCCCGCTCGACGGTTCATGGGAGCGGCCGGGGCGCAACCCCCTGGGCGCCGGGGTATCGGGGATCCTGATCTGCGGGGCACTGTACTCGACACTCGGTGCGCTCGTGCTTTCCATCATCATGCTCGTGGTCAGCTCGGTGGACAGCACATGGGTGGGCACGGGGGGCTTCCTGGAGATCCTCTCCCGTTACTACGCGCGCTTCCAGGTCTCCATACTCGCGGTCACCGCCGTCGGTGAGCTCACGATTTTTCTCGGGCTCACGTTCGTGCTGGTCCGCCGGTGGCACAGCAGCACGCCCGCCGCCTACCTCGGCTACAAGCGGCCATCCGCGGTGGACCTCCTCCTTGCCGGCATCGGGGCAGTGAGCGTGGTGCCCATCGCTGAGCTGCTCGATTCGTGGACGTATCTCCTGCTGCCGGTCCTCCGCGAGCTCAGGGGAGGCCAGGAGTCCCTTCTGTCCATCCACACGCCGCTGCAGCTCGTGCTGGTGGTGGGGACCATCGCCCTGGTCCCCGCCGTCTGCGAGGAAGTCCTCTTCCGCGGTTGGCTGCAGACCACGCTGCGCCGCCGGCTTTCCCTGCCGCTTGCCATCGTCATCCAGGGGGTCATCTTCGCCCTGTTTCACACCAACCCGCTGTCAGTAGTGGCGCTGGCGTTCGTCGGGTTCTATCTCGGCTGGCTCTTCCAGAGATCGGGAACGCTCTTCGCCTCCATGACGGCCCACTGCCTGTACAACGCGACAATCCTCGCCCTGGTCAACCTTCATCCGCGCGCCCTGGTGAGCGCGCAAGGGACCATCAGGGTGCCCGTCATAGGCGCCTCGGTCCTGGTGTTCGCCCTGGTGGTGCTCCTCATGGAATTGCGCCACGGGAAAAGACGCGCTCATTAGGAGGCCCTTATGGCCCGTTTCGTGACATTCGGTGAGATCATGCTGCGGTTGAAGCCGCCAGGGGTCGAGCGGTTCTTCCAGAGCCCGCTGCTGGAGGCGACATTCGGTGGCGGGGAGTCGAATGTCGCCACGGCTCTTGCGAGGTTCGGCTGCGATACCGCCTTCGTCTCCGTCATCCCCGCAAATCCCATCGGGGATGCCTGCGTGGGAGAGCTCCGCCGGCAGGGCATCGATACGACGCACATCCTCTGCAAGGGCGGCAGGCTGGGGATCCACTTCCTGGAAGCCGGAGCAAACCAGCGGCCCTCGGTGGTGGTCTAAGACAGGGCCGGCGATTTCCGCCGGAGCAGCCGCACTTTCCATCGAGGCGGTCCGCGCGGCGAAAAGAGCGGGGCTGACCGTCTCGTGCGATCTCAATTATCGCAAGAACCTCTGGAAGTACGGGGCAAGCGCCCCGAGGTCATGCGGGAGCTCATGAAGTCGGTGGACGTCGCCATTGCGAACGAGGAAGACTGCCAGAAAGCGCTCGGGATCAGCTCCGCGGTGGACATCGAGTCGGGAAAGCTGGACCCCGGCAAATACCGGCTGTTGGCGGAAAAGGTCCTGGCGGAGTTTCCCTCAATGCAGAAGATCGCCATCACGCTGAGGGAAAGCAGGTCCGCTGATGAGAATGGCTGGTCGGGAGTCCTTCACACGGGCAAGGCGTTCATGGTCTCCCGCGCGTATGACATCCGCGACATCGTCGATAGGGTAGGGGCGGGGGACACCTTCGCGGCCGGATCAGGCTCCGAGTCGGATGGAAATCTCGCCGGCCGCCTCCCCGCGGTTGTCGCGGACGTGCGTCGCGATGCAGCGTGATGGGCCTTTGGAATGACCCATCACAAGCAGAGTACGAGCGGAAGAAACTAGAACCAGATCCTGAAGCCCAGGGCGGGCTGGAGGACAAAGTTTCCAAACGCGGTGCCATTGTTGGAAATCGGGATCCAGGCAGGAGCAATTTCAAAGAATATCTCGATGAGATCGCGAACGGGCCATAGCTGCAGGGCCAGGGGGAGACGAGCGCCCAGGGAAAATGTGGAGTCCGGCTGCAGCTGCGTGGCGAAATAGCCTCCGAGGCCGACGTACCAGTCGAAGCCGCTTGCGAAGTTGCCATGAGCCAGCCAGTAGTCCACTTTCAGATCGAAGCCGGAATAGCCGTTGCCAGCGTATCCTCCAAGGGCGAATTGGAGGGGCACGTGCGGGATGTGGAGGTTGAGCATTCCTCCCCAGCTGTTGAAGTTCGTGGATGTAACCTCGGCGCCGATGGCAAGACCCTCGCCCTTGACCGCGAACGCCGCGGTTGCCGCCACTAGCAGTACGATGAACACAAGAATCATTCTCTTTTTCATATCTCTCCTTCTGAGAGATATACATAAGCATTATTCCTGCCGTGAATCTGTGCGGAGGCACACGTTCGAAGAGTATTTTTATCTATCAGGCCGGGTCAGGCAGACTCCCGCGGCACCTGCCGCATCCGGCTGGCTGCCAGGGAGAGCCCGTTAACGCCGATGGCGGCTGCCGATGCAAGAAGGTACGTCCAGCCCAGCCCGATGTGAACCAGCGCAAGCCCGACCACCAGGAAAAAGCCGAGAAAGCCCAGGCCGCCCAGCACCACCCCGCGCAGCATGCTGCCGGCGGCCTCCCCGCCGCGCTGGTGATGGGTGAAAGAGGCCAGCACGTTGCCGAACACCGGGTAGGGTGAGAGCAGTCCGCTCAGCAGCGGCCCGAGAGACCGCGCGAGTCCCGTGATGAGCAGCACGAATCCCTCGGCAACCGCCATGCGGGCCGGCAGGTCCCACTTCGGGTGTCGCAACCCTGAGGCGCCGTGCGTTCCTCGTGGCATGAGAATCAGCACGGCGACGACCACCGCTGCCAGGACGCCGGCGGCGGGCAGGACGCCCAGCGGGAAACGGCTCCACGCAAGCGTGGCTGCCGCGTAGGCCGACACGCCGATGAGGCTTGAGAGGGGCCAGCTCAACCTTCGCGCTGACCATGCATACGCAAGGCAGAAGAGGCACAGAGATGCTTCTCCGCACAACGTCCCCGCGGCCGCCGACACGGCGAACTTCGGTCCATGCTCCACGGCAAGGAGGAAAGAGATCGGGCCGGAGGTGAGGGGGAGACCGATAAGGAGTCCGCTCACACGCGGGCCCCAGCGACGGTCCGCCAAGGACACCATGGCGATGAAGAAAGGGGTCAGCAGAAGCTTCAGGATGAGGATCACGGCTCGGGCCTGCCGAGGTCAGGCCTGTGGGGTCGGCCGACGCGCGCGGGAGCATCACGCATGCGCAGATGACATACCTTTTGCGGGAGGAGCACAACCCCTGCGGGGCCGGGCGAGCGGGGCCGGGGATTCCGGCCCCTCGAATATCTTATTGCGCCTCCTTAGAAGTAGGTTGCCCCCATCCTATAGGTGAGATTGACGAGGAACAGCCATCCCGTGTATGGACGATTAAAAGTTCCCTCGAACCCATACTGAAGGAATCGACCCTGGCGGACAACGGGGAAATAGTACGGATATGAGCTGGAATCCTGTGCGTAAAGAGCCCCATCCGTAGGATTTGTCTGGGGATTTCGATAAACTCCGGTTCGACTCAATTCGCCACCCGTGTATCCCATCTGGGTTGATGTCCCGTTTGTGGTGGGCACTGATGTAGAGGAAAGCGGCGAAGTCCAAACTGACTCTGTCAACCACGTGTTCGCATATATGGTAGCGGGGAACCCGGTAGCGCTGGGACCCCAGCCTATCTGAGTCGGTGAGGTGCCGCCGTAGCCCCAACTTGAGAAATTGGTGCTTACGGTATCGAGCATCCTGCATCCGCCGGTTCCCATCGCTATTACTCCATGCCCATGTGCCGTGACGTTGCGCGTCATATTCGCGTTGCTGTAGATGGTCGTATCTGGGGTGACGATCACCGGCCAACCGTATATCACATTGCCTGCCGCATACGTGGTGGAGATGAAGCTCTGCGGGATCAGTGTCACCGACCATGTCGGCATGGTTCCCGTGACGGGGTAAGTCCCCGTCCAGTTCGTGCCAATGATGGACTTGATCTGGTTGGCGAGCGTCGAATTGGTGTTGTAGATGACCGCGATATTTGAGGTGAAGCCCACCGGGCAGGCGGCGCTGTAAGGTGTTTCCGTGCCTCCAGAATTGTAGATTGTCGTATGGAAATAGTACAGCTGCCCCTGCGGAACTGAGACATTGAGGCTCGTGCCAGAGGCAACGGCTGAACCAACCATTGTATAGGTGCCCCCGCTCGGGTAGTCACGCCGATAGACGCGTATATAGTCCGTTCCTGAGTCTGCGGAAGCGGTCGTCAGACCCGTCACGGTCACGGTGCCCAATGCCGTCGTGTTGAGGCTGGCTCCGGCAAGAGTTGGACTGGCGTAAATGATCGAGGCAGACACTGTACCACTTGTGTTTGTTGCCGCGTCTTGCAGCTGCATTGACACGGTCCGCGTTCCCACGGTGCTGGCCAGAGTCCACACCTTGGAGGCAGAGTATGCTGTCCACGGGCTCCACAGGCCAGAGCCGTTCTGGAAACGCATTTTCGTGATTCCGCTGGTGGCATCGCTTGCTGTCCAGTTGAGGGTGACCGAGGTGCTGGTGGTACTTGCGGCCCCGGAGTTGATGGTCATGGCGGAAAGTGAAGGTGGAACGTTATCAAAAATGATGGTGTCGTTCAGCGGGTTGACGCCATCGGTGCTATCCGTGGTGTTGAAGAACTGGGCGTAGACGGTGTTCACGCCCTGCGTTCCGGCAAGGGTAAAAGACACCGTCTGTGGCGAACTTGTGAGGTTCACCTGCATTCCGCCTGGCAGGCCGGCAATTGTCGTGGCGAGCTTCACATAGGTCGCATTTTGCCAGGTAACGGTCAGGTTGACTGCTGTCGAGGTCGTATACGATGCATCCGCATTGATCGTTATTGCACCCGCAGGCCCAACCTTCGTGTCGAAGGCCCATGCCACCTGGTTCTGTATATCGCTTCCATCAGCACCTTTCAGACCAGGTGCCACGGTGACCGTGTAGTGTTCTGGACCTTTCAGCGCGGACGGCCGTATAGAGAGTGTCTTTGTGGCATCGGCATATGTCCACGTCCAACCTGGCGTTGGATCCGTGTCCCCGACGAGAATAATCGTTGATGTGCTGACAGTACTGGTATCCAGGTCTCTGTCGAACTCGATCCAGATCTGGGAAGAGGGTGGCACCTGGACCGCATTCTTCGTGGGCGAGAAATCGGCTACCTTCAGGAACTTGTTGTTCGCGATCTTCACCGTCGTCGTGACCGCACTCACGATGTCGAAGGGGTTCGAGCACGTTGTAAGGGCCAGGCACAGGAGCGCGGCCCCCGCTGCTGCGAAGAATCCCCGTGCTATTCTGCGTCGGTCCATGACGTAATCTCCTTTTCACTTGATGCGGCGCGGCTGGCGCCGGCGGCGTTGGAAGCGAGGTTGGAAAGCCGCTCCGCGGCGTCGGGATCGGTCTGCTTCAAAGCCGTAAGAGCCCCGTTTACCTCTTCGGTTTTCCCCAGCTCGTAGCCGGTGAGAGCAACCCCCTGCAGGGCGGCGGAGCTGGAAGGCGCCTTGGAGAGGGCGCGGCGGAAATAGCCGAAAGCCACGTCATTCTTTCCCGCCAGGTACTCGATATTGCCGATGTTGATGAGGGCCGTGGGGACATCCCCCCCGAGCTTCACCACCTGCTCGAACTGCGTCCTCGCCTCCGGGTACATCCCGAACCTCGCGTAGAGCACGCCGAGACTGTTGAGGAGCTTCAGGTCGTTCTTCTTGGTCTTCAGCCCCTCGGTGAGGGCCTTGATCCTCGGCTGGTAGCAAGACGCGAAGAAGCCCTGCAGCTCCTGGGTGTAGGCTTCATAGATTTTCGAGGATTCGGGCGGAATGACCGGGCTCTTGATGATGTCACCTGTGTTCGCCGGGGCGTACTTCTCCCAGGCGGTGCGCAGGGGGTAGAAGGCCTCATTGTTGCCCGCTGAAGCGTTCCTCCATTCCTGCGCCCCGGTCTGCCAGGCCTTGAGGAAACCGTCTTTAACCCGGGTGATCTCCACGGGGATCCACGTCTCGCCGTCGCGGATAATCAGGTCGGTGTCGCCCCCGAACATCGCCGCTGCCTGACGGGGATCCATGTCGACGTTAAAGGCCATGTAGATGTGGCCCGGTATTGTGATGAAGGCGGTCTCGATGCCCGCGGATTCCAGGAGGGAGGTGTAGAGGATGCTCAGGTCATCGCAGTCTCCTGCCTTCACTTCCAGCGTCTGCGCGGGGAACTGGAGGTAGTCCACGGCGTCCTGCTTCGCCACCTTGGAAGCGAACGTGACAGGGTCCGCAAGATAGGAAACCCCGTGCAGGGCCATGGCATCGAACAGGGACATGGCGGCGCGGAAAGTGCCGTTGATGGCCTGTTTGCCCTTGCTCCGCGCATCCGGCACGGCGCGCGCCGTGAAGCTGCGCACCCACGGATCGTTCGTGGTGACGAAGGCCGCCGCCTTGTTGGTGTCGTCCCACGTCATGGCGTTGCGGTTCCTGATGATCACGGCAACCGGGTAGCTCGTGCTGACGTCCTGCCCGAGGTACTGGTAGGTCACCTGGATCTCGCCGGCCACCTTCGTTTCCTCGACCACGGAGAAGATGCGGTCGGTGAACAGGGCGTAGACCCACGCCGATACTTCCTGCCCGCGGCCCAGCTCCTTGCCCTGCCACGCCAGCTTCGGCTGGTCCATGAACTGCTTCACGTAGAAGCTCACCTGGACGTTCTGCACCGGGGCGGTTCCCGTGTTGCGGATCTTCAGCACGCCGGCGGCGTTCTTGTCGTAATAAGAGTAGAAGAGGGGGAAGATCGGCGCCACGTCAGGCTCGATCCTGATGATCCCGCTCCCTGACCCGGCGCCGATGTTGTACCGCGCCCCGATGCTCACCCCGATTCCCTGGTAAATCGATGACGTAGGAGTGAAGGCGTACTTGTACGATGCGCCGAGCCCGATGCTGAACGATGGGTTGATGAGATAGCTGAAATCGATGAGCCCCCCGACAAACGGGTTGATGACGGTCCCCGCCTCCACCATGCCGGCGTACATGCCGCCGAGACCTGCCAGGCGGATCCCGAAGCGCTGGAAGGGGAAGAACTGGACCCCCAGGACCGGTCCGGCGGAGAGCAGGGTCAGGGATTTCGTGGAGTTTAGGATGGGGATGAGGTCAGCGTCGAATGTGAGCCCGCCATAGAGAAACGGTGCGAATGACGGCGTGTACTCGGCCTTGATGGAGATGCCCCCGCCGATCGAGTAGAACCCGGTCCCGTCCGCAAGCGAGGGACCGAGGGGAATGTTCACGCCGGGACTGGCGGTCACGCTGAAATCGCTGGTTACCTGCGCGCTTGCCGCGCCCGCCGCAAGCACCAGCATTGCCACGACCACGGGAAAGATAGGCCGATGCAAACTTGAATGCTTTATAACCATTTTAGTTCCTCACTTCGTGGCAACATTGGCACGCCAAGCCCACCTCAAGCGCGAGGTGAACCGCAAAAAAAAACCGTAGTTGCCGTAACTGTATCTTCTACTATATCCCGCCTCCGGGCAATTGAAAAGTGCTGACCCGAAGGCGGATTAAGGCGGGTAAACGGCAGAACGTAGGTCTATGGGATATCGGTGCGGCTTCTGGCCTGTCCAGGCCGACCGCTATTCCATTATCGTGAAGATCTCCCTCCGACCCGAGTCTACAAGGGGGGTGAACTTCTGGTACAGCGCGCCCATGGCGGGGTCGGACATCTGCGACATGGAGGATTCCCAGTCGGCCATGTCCTTGTGCGTGTTCTCCATCACCAGGGTGTAGTATTGTCCAGTCAGGTCAGTGAGAAGCCTGTATCGGCCCCGCCTCTCCGCGGGGAAGAGCTTCGCCATCTCCTTCCAGACATCCTTTGCCTCTTTCATCCTGCCGAACTTCACCTGGAATATGTCCCGTACGACTATCATGTTCTCCTCCTCCTCAGCTCGAAAGATACCCATGCCCGACGTGAGGAGCAAAGCGGTCCCTTACTTCCTGCCGATCACGATCCCGGCGATGACCGCAGCGCACCCGATGACGTGGACCAGCCGCAGCGGCTCGCCGAGCACGATCACCGAGAGCACCAGGGCGCTCACCGGCAGCGCGGCGGTGGCAATGCCGGTCCGTGTGGCGGGGATCAGCAGCGCGCCATGCCCCCAGAGGATATAGGCAACCACCGTTGCCACGGCGCCGTAATAGATCACCGACAGCCATCCCACGATCTCGATGCGGGAAAGGGCGAACCCCCGCAGGTCCAGGAGCGCGAAGGGCAGCATCATCAGCGCGCTCATGGCCACCAGGACCGTGGTGTTCGTGACAGACCCGATGCGCCCCCCTGATGATTTGCGGAAGATCGTGAGAAGCGCCTCGCAGGCCGTGGCGCCGAATACCAGGAGGTTGCCGAGCAGCCAACCCGGCTCCCGCTGCACGGAAGCGCCCCAGATGTTGATGAGGAGAAGCCCGGCCACCGTGAGGCAGATGCCCAGCGCGCCGGCGGCCCGGATGCGCTCCTTCAGCACGGCGGCGGCGAGCACCGCCATGACGGCGGGCGCTGCGCTCGTGATGAGGCCCGCGTTCACCGCGGAGGTGA
Organism: Spirochaetia bacterium; assembly: GCA_049514475.1. Taxonomy (GTDB): domain Bacteria; phylum Spirochaetota; class Spirochaetia; order SZUA-6; family Fen-1364; genus Fen-1364. The sequence goes on along the minus strand of JBEKVA010000001.1, from coordinate 2,608 downwards.
AGCGCAGGCCGGAGAGGGTGAGCACCCTGAAAAGGACGATGCCGAAGAGCGCCTGCAGGAACATCCAGCCCAGTTCTCTTGCTCCCAGGAGCCGCAGCTCCTTGCGGCGGGCTATCTGCGCCGGAAGGATGGCCGCGAGGGCGGCGATGAGGCTCAGCTCCACCGAGAGGAATACCGGAATGCGCACGGAGAGGAGCTTGCCGACAACGACGCTGCTGCCGGCAAATGCCATGGCCAGCACGATTTCCACCAGGCCGCGGACCTCCGTGCGGCGGGCAGCAGCGGGCGCGGCATCCAGGGTGCTTTCACTCATCGGGGCAATGTAGGGCCGGGGAGTGGTTTACAGAAGGTCCACTTTCATGAATAATCGATAGAGCCACTTCGGGAGGGTGGCCGCATGTCTTTCATCGCCGTCGATCGTGATTCGCGGGAGCCCATGACCCGGCAGATCTACGGCCGCCTGCGCGGTCTCATCCTGGACGGCACCCTTCCCTCCGGCTCGCGGATGGCCTCCACGCGGCAGCTTGCGGCGGAGCTGCACGTGTCGCGCAACATCGTCCTTGAGGCCTTCGATCAGCTTGTTGCCGAAGGCTTCATCACGGCGCGCACTGGCTCGGGGACCTTCGTCTCCGCGGGCGCCGCCTTCAGTCCCCGCAGCCTGCCGAGCCTCAGGGAGATCCGCACCGTCGGCTTTCGGCCCTTCCACACGGACCTCATCGACTTCCGCTCGGGCCTGCCCGACCTTTCCCGCTTTCCCGTGAGGACGTGGCAGAGGCTGAGCCGGGAGGTGTGGGGCAGCCTCACGCCGCTGGATCTCTCCTACGGCCAGCCGGAGGGCAGGCCCGAGCTGCGCGCCGAGATTGCCCGCTACATCGCCGCCTACCGCGGGGTGCGCTGTCACCCCGAGCAGATACTCATCACGGGGGGAACCACCCAGGCGGTCGGCATCGTGAGCCGGCTGCTCCTGCGCGGCAGCCGCTCCGCGTGCATCCTGGAGGACCCGATCACGTCGGACATCCAGAGCATAGCGGGCGGCTTTGGGGGGAAGATCATTCCTGCCCGCGTGGACGCGCAGGGCATGGACGTGGATTCGCTGCCTCCCCGCGCGCGGCCTGCCTTCATCTACGTCACCCCCTCTCACCAGTTCCCCCTTGGGGTGACCATGCCCATCCAGAGGCGGGCGCGGCTTCTTGCCTATGCCCAAGCGCATAGGGCATTCGTGGTTGAGGACGATTATGACAGCGAGTTCCGCTACGACTCTCCTCCCATCAGCTCCATCCAGGGTCTGGACCCGCGGCGGGTGGTGTACATCGGCACATTCAGCAAGACGCTGTGTCCCGCCCTGCGCATCGGCTATATCGTCTTTCCGCCCGAGCTGGTCAACCGCGGCCGGGAGGTCAAGTGGTTCACCGACCTGCACAACTCATCGGTGGAGCAGCTTGTCCTCGCGCGCTTCATTGCCGAAGGCCACTACGTGCGCCACCTGCACGGCATGAAGAAGGCCCACCGCGCGCTGCGCGCCGTGCTCGTGGAGGCGCTCGAGCGGCAGTTTCGCGGGGCGGCCGAGGTGCTGGGCAGCCCCGCCGGGCTTCACCTGTGCGCGAGATTTCGCGGGGTGCGGTTTACCGCCCCGCTGCTGGCGGGAATCGAAAAGGCTGGCCTGAAGGTGTACCCCGTCGAAGAGCATGCCATTAAGAAGGGGCGGTGGGCCGACACGCTGATCCTCGGTTACGGGATGCTGGGCCCTCCGCGCATCCGCGAGGGAATTGCGATCCTCAAGCGATGCCTGGGCTGAGGCGGACTGAAGCAGGCTGAGGCGGCCTATGCAGGCACCAGGGGGCGCTGCATACCCGCGGGGCGCGCAATACCCGCGGGGCGCTGCATACCCGCGGGGCGCAATTGCCGCTCCCCCGTCAGACCGCTATAATGCGACGGCACTGAAATGATCACACCTCCCACCCTGGTTCTCTTTGCCGCATCTCTCATTGTTGCAAGCGCAGCCGCCGTCATCTGGCGCCGGCGGGGTGTATCCGGCAGCAAGTCCCTTACATTCATGTTCATCGCGGTTGCCCTGTGGTGCTTTTTCTCCGGCCTGGAGACCACGGCAGCGAGCGACTCCCAGCGCTACATTCTTGCCACTTTTACCTACATCGGGATCTGCAGCGTTGCGCCGCTGTTCCTGATGTTCGCTGTCCGGTATTCCAACTCCCGCTGGCGGCTGACAGGCTGGGTCCAGCTTGTCATCTGGTCGATTCCTGTCGTGACGTACCTGCTCGCACTCACCAACGGGTATCACCATCTCATCTGGACGGGCATCAGCCACGTTCCGACGGAAAGCTCCACCCTGGTCATCTGGCATCATGGGCCCTGGTACTTCGCGGAAGTGCTGTGGTCCGTTGCGCTGTGCATCCTCGCTTCGTACCATCTGGTCCGGGTAGCCATTCGCGCGGCACGGCTGTACGTCCTGCAGTCAATCCTGCTCATGGCTGGTCTCCTTGTGCCCTGGGCGGGCTACCTCTTTTTCTTCCTTCCGAACAATCCTCTTGCCGGGTACGAAACCACGTGCCTGGGCTTCGCAGTGAGCGCACTCCTCATCATGATGGCGATC